>JAAYSO010000082.1 GCA_012523945.1 Bacillota bacterium | reverse complement strand
GATCTTGTACGTAAAGGCGTCATACACACTCCTTTGGAAAAGCTATTTCCCAAGCAGAAAGAGCGCATCATTACTACAACAGCACCGAGTAAAACTTTTAATTTGGCCGGACTGCAGCTTGCCAATATTATTATCCACGACCCTGAAATTAGAGATAAATGGTATGCGTATGTGCGCGACCGCTTGAGCATTAACGGCCCCAATGCGCTCTCCATAGTTGCCGCCCAAGCAGCTTATACACATGGCGAAGAATGGCTGGAGGCTGTCTTGGCATATCTTGATGAAAATATTAAGTTTCTGCAGTCTTTTTTGGCAAAGCACTTGCCAAAAGTTAAACTGGTGCCTCTTGAGGGAACCTATTTGGCCTGGCTTGATTTTACTGCCTATGGTTTTCCCCAGGAAGAACTTGTGCGCCGCATTGTCCATGAAGCCAAGGTGCTGCTGGAAGACGGCACACTTTTTGGTGAAGAGGGTAAAGGGTTTATGCGCATGAATATTGCCACAACCCGCAGTATTTTGGACGAAGCTTTGGCACGCATGGCCAAAGTACTGACGTAAGAGAAAGGAGTTGTGAAGACTGTTAATCCCAGAGCAAATCAACTAAATATTGCAGGTCTTTTTTGGATAAACCCAGGCGTTTAAGATCTTTGATTATTTTTGTCAGTTCGTTTTCAATTAATCCCATTTGCCGTTCTCTGATTAATTCCTTATTCATGCCGGAAACAAATGTTCCTTTCCCGACAACAGTTTCAATATAGCCGGCTCTTTCCAGTTCCTCGTATGCTCTTTTGGTCGTAATGACGCTGACTTTTAATTCTTTAGCCAGTGCTCTAATGGAAGGAAGCATTTCTCCGGCAGTTAATTCACCTTGTATAATTTGCTCGGTAATCTGATCAACGATTTGTTGGTAAATTGGTTTTTCTGCTGAGTTGGCGATAATAATACTTAACATTTTTAACCCGCCTATAAATTCTTATTTTCCAGGATCCGAACCGAAAAGCGAAAGGAAAACAACAGCAAAAATAGTCCAGTGCCCAATGCTGTTAAGAGAAACCAGGGCTGGTTTGGGTTGGGAATAATTCCTGTCAGCATACCGGTTACGGCCACCGTTAACAACATGGCAATATACATTACCCACCTGGTTGCCTGGTAGTCGAGTTTATAATAAAGAGGTATGATGATACTAAAAAACAGGCTAAAGGCTATAAAGATCATACCAATGTGTGCGTAATTGACCAGCTGGTTGAATATAATTGCCTGGTTATCTTTAAGCAAGATTATTGCCTTGGCTATATGCTGCAGTGTTAGGCAAAGGAGAAAAGTAATACCGGCTAAGAGGTATCTGGCAGCAACAATATCCTTTTTTGTTATCGGCAAAGCCGGAATAAAGGTTAATGCATTATATTTATAATCATAAGCCGTCAGGTAGGCAAAAATCAGGTAACTGAAATATATAAACAAGAAGTATTGCAAATATGTTTGCGTGAAAAATGAGCCTTTCTGCGTAACGGGCAGCAGAAAAAGAAAGTATAACAAGCCAAAATAGAAAGTCCACGTTTTTTTTAATATTTTAAAGTCTCTGTAAAGCAGGCTGAACATTTTCTTTATCCCCCCTGATATAGTGAACCATAATCTCTTCCAAGGAAGCTCTTTCGATCAGAATACCGGGAATTTGGTTTTTTATAAACCAGTTTCTCTCATTGGTTAGAGCCGAAAAACCGACTTTTGAATTAAGCAAACCTTGAATTTTGCCGGTGTTGACAATTTTTTCACGTACCTGGGAACCACCTTTGATGAGAGCATATTGTTCGAGCAATGTATCTTTTTCAGTAGAAAAAACAATTTTACCCTGGTTAATAAATGTAATATAATCTGCAATGTTTTCAAGATCGGATGTTATATGGGTTGAAAATAAGATTGTTTTTTCGCCTGCGGCAATGAGGTGTTGAAAAATCTCCATCAGCTCACTACGAAAAACAGGGTCTAACCCGGAGGTAGGTTCATCGAGAATAAGCAGTTCGGCATGATGGCTAAGGGCGCAGGCTAACAGAAACTTAACTTTCATCCCTTTAGAATAAGAGTCAATTTTCTGTTTAATATTTAAGCCGAAGTCCCGCATGTATTTGTGAAATAGATTCCAATCCCACTGCTTATAAAAACGTGCAATTATTTCTGCCATTTCCTTTGCGCTTAAAAATTCATAAAACGCATTGTCACCGAAAACAAAACCGATTCTCTCCTTAATGTCAATGGCGTTGGTGGAGGGTTCACCAAAGAGTAGAACCTGCCCTCCATCGGGCTTTATTACATCTAAAATCAGCTTGATTGTTGTGGTTTTACCGGCTCCGTTAGGACCGATGAAACCCATGATGTAACCTCTTTCCAGTTTAAAAGAAATTTTATCAAGTTTGAAATTATCATAAGTCTTTTCCAAGTTAATTAACTGCAAAACCGGATCCATTTTTTCACCCCCAAAATATGTGTATATACACAATATACACACCAATGACAGTGAGTGTCAATCCTTTTTTAAAAGATTATGTGAGAAAGCTTTACTACATTATCTTTCGCTACCCGGCGCAAAGCATGAAAAGAAGCAGTCTTCAGAATAAAAGCTTTATGTATACAGGAAAGGTCATGGTTAATGCCGAAATAAAAGCTTTATAAAAATAAATTTAAATCTCTATAATTGTGAGGTACTAAAATGATAAAAAAGATCTTATCAGTTATAAATACAACAATGATGCGGTTACTGACTAGTTTAAGGCGCTTTCCGGAACCATTGGCATTGGCTTTTTGTGTGGTTGTAATCTTGATAATTAACAATCACAGTATTACTTCCTATGATGCCAGGACAAAGCTAGCCATGACCTTGGCTTTGGGGATTCCCCTGGCTTTATGCCTGAGAGCTTTGGGGGAGAGGAAGGTTTTTACCAATAGGACAACAGTAATTGGTGTTTATGTAGCGGCAATTGCGGTACTATTCCTGTACCATCAATTTTTGCTGCCTAATTTAGAAATGGTTGCCGTCTCAAGATTTTTAGCCATTAACTTAACTTTATATTTATTCTTTCTTGCCATACCTTACCTGGGGCAAAAAGACGGTTTTGAATATTATGTGATTAAACTGTTTGCGGATTTTGCTGGTACATTTGTTTACGCCTCGGTTCTCTACCTGGGTATAGTGGCAATTATGGCTACTTTGGATCTTTTGTTTGCCGTTACCATCAGCAGCAAACTGTATTTAGATCTATGGCTCATTGTTGCCGGAATTTTTGCCCCTGCTTATTTTTTGGCCGGGATACCGAAACCGGAGGAGAAGGGGCAATATGAGGTTTACAATAAATTTCTCCAGATTTTGTTGTTATATATCGTACTGCCTTTATTAACTGCTTACAGTGCCATTCTTTATGCCTACTTTATTAAAATTATTGTGACGCAAACTTGGCCGGAAGGCATAGTCTCACATTTGGTGCTTTGGTATTCGCTTTTCAGCACTGTGGTAATCTTTTTTATTTACCCTCTCAAAGAGGAGAACAGCTGGGCAAATATCTTTATTAAATACTATCCCAAATTAATTTTGCCTTTGCTACTCATGATGTTCATAAGCATGGGCATCCGGATTAATGCATACGGCGTGACGGAAAACAGGTACTTTGTCATTGTTGGTGGTTTGTGGGTCACAGGCAGTATGTTCTATTTTGCCGTGAAGAAAAATACTGCCAATATCAGAATTGTACTTGCTGCCGGGTTAGTAGCATTATTGGCTGTGTTTGGCCCTTGGAGTGCCTATACGCTCTCCAAATTTAGTCAAAATAAGCAATTGGAAAAAATACTGGCAAAAAACGATATGCTGGTGGACGGGACAGTTGTTGCTTCCCATAAAGTTAGCCTGGCCGACCAGGATAGAATTGGCTCTATATTGCAATATTTTGCCAGCAGGCACAATTTGGCGGAAGTTTGGGTTTTGCCTGCAGATTTTGACTTTGAAAAAATGGAAGAGACCTTTGGCTTTAAACTAACTAATGATTATCTCCATGCCGTATACTTCCATCACTATACTCGTGATGGGCAACCTGTTCTCGATGTAAAAGGCTACGATTTCTATCTTTCCTCCAATTACAGACTACAGGAAGGAAAAATTGACTTTGCTCCATTCCGCTTTGTCTATGGCGATAATCATATTATACAAATCACCCGGGATGGACAAAAAATATATGAAAAAGATCTGGCGCAAGTGGCTTTAGCGATACATGCAGCCAATATGGGGCAAGATATGCTCGATAACGAAAAAATGGTTTTTGTCGATGAAAATGAGCATGTGGTCATTAAACTTTATTTTCATAACTTTAGCGGCAGGGATTTGTCAGCAGTTGAATCCCGCATCGAATGGATGGAATTTTCTCTTTTACTTAAGGTAAAGTAGACTTAACAGTAGACAAGAAACGAGGAAGATAATGAGTTTACTTTTCTTACTAGATTTAACCGGTACTTTTTTCTTTGCCGTATCCGGCGCACTTGTGGCTTTAAGAAAAAATATGGACCTGTTTGGCGTCATTGTATTAGGTTGTGTTACAGCTATCGGTGGTGGTACGTTAAGGGAGATTTTACTGGGGCAATTTCCGCCCTTTGTTTTGCGCCAGGATTTATACTTGTATGTGGCCATTATAGGCTCGATTTTAACTTATCTCTTCATAGAATATTATCGCCGGGTGCACTCCATTG
>JAAYSO010000081.1 GCA_012523945.1 Bacillota bacterium | reverse complement strand
AGTGATTATTGGAAAGGTGTTTCAATTCCTTATAGGTAGGCTACAAACCCGTTAAAGCACGATAAAATAAGGCTTTTTAATTTTGGCCGTTACTAAGAAACGGTCGAACTTAAAAAGCGGGAAATAGCGATTGACCTTGATTTTACAGGCTTTGTTATGGTTTTACGTTTGTCGTCGATCTCCAGGGGTTTTTGCACTATCGTAGGTCGACGACATTCCTGAAGGCTATTTGCAGGTATTGGTATACGCGAAAAAACTATTCTTGCTAACATTTTAAGGGAAAGGCAAACATGAAGTCAATACCAGAAAGTGTCAGTTGCCTAGTTTTAGTCAAGCTTATCTGTTGCGGAAATGTACAAAATTCCTTTTTAAACCTGTGTTAACTTAATAATAATTTTTTTTGTTAATTTGCCTCCGGAAGGATAATTTTTTAATATCTGTACTACTTTTAATAACTAATAAAGGAAAATTACACAGGAAGTTGAAATATATTACAAAAGGACAAGTGGCTTTGGGTGGGGATTTTTCAGAAAAGTCGCCAAATTGTGAATGATTGAATTGCTCAAGAAGGTATTTTTAGCAAAACGGAAATTTGTATTTTTAAAAGGAGGGTTTTTGATGGAAGAAAGGTTAAGAAAATTGGAAGAAACGGTGGCCATGTTGCAAAAACAGCTGGAGGAGAAGGAAGAGCAGATTCAGGCCCTTTTAGACATTGAGGCCATCAAGCGGGTGCAGCGTGCTTACGGCTACTATTTGGAAAGATGGATGTATGATGAGATCGTAGATTTATTTGCGGACCATCCGGAAGTATCGGCAACTTTTGTGGAAGGTACTTATCTGGGTTTGGAAGGGGTGCGGAGATATTTTGGCAAGGCTAAAGATTTGCCGCCTGAATTCTTCCACCAGGTGATGCAGGTTTCACCTATTATTACACTTAGCGAAGACAGACAAAGGGCCAAGGGCAGATGGTATGGCTACGGGACATTATGTTCTCTGCCGCAAAACAATAATATTGACCCAACTTACATGAGTGTTATTTATGAAATGGAATATATCAAGCAGGACGGAGTTTGGAAAATCCTTAAGCTTGCTTTCCAAATGCACTATGCTTACCAGCCCTCCAAAGAATTAAAAACACTTTTCTTTGGCAAAGATGAAGCTGACAGTATGGATTACAGCAATATGGGTTTAAGCCCGGATATTTGGGCTGAATTTAATACACAATACCCGTCCGGTTATATTTATCCCATGCATTTTGTCCATCCTGTTACAGGCAAACCAACTTCCGAGGAAAAATATAATGCCAAATTGCAGTTAAAGCCGAGTCCCTTTAAACCGAAGCAGGAGGAATAATATGGCGATTATACTGTATGATAATGTCCTCAGTCCGGAACCGCACTCTTTGGTTGAAAATAAGGGTATCTTTTCTGCGACAGCACTTGCCAAAGAATCCTTGGCCGAACGGCTGGATACCCTGGAGGGGAAAACTGTCTACCTGGTGGATATCGGGTACGGCGGCAGTTATAAGTTTATGCAGGCCCTGGAACGCTGGTTTAAGAGAAACATGCCTGCTGTAACTACTGTGCGCAAGCGTAAACCAGGCAGTTCCTTTATGGATGATTCACCTGAATTATGGGAGGAGATTAAAGCCAAAGGGCATGCGGCGGTAATAGGGGTAGGCGGCTGAATCGGGTGCATTTCAGCGGTCGCTGAATGCAGTATTACTTTGGAACAAAAATACGGAATCCCAACGGCTCCCTTTACCACAGAAGCTTTTATCTCCGTAGTGGAAGAAGACCGTAAAGCCGGTTTTGTTCCTTTTCTCTATACGCCCCACCCAGTCATCGGCATGTCTGATGAAGCTCTTGACGGCTACGTGGTGGGTAACAATCCGGATACCGGCCGCCCAGTAATTGAAGATATTATTGACAATTTCACCAAACCTGTGGATCCGGCCAAATTAAAATTTAAAGGGGCTGTGGTAGATACAGACGGTGACGCGTACTTAAAACCGGATACCGAAGAGAACCTGCAACAGCTTTTTTATGAACGCGGATGGACGGATGGTCTGCCTATAGTCCTGCCTACCCAGGAGCGTGTTGACAGGATGCTGGCCGCCACCTGTGCTGCGCCCGAAGAAATTGTGGGTGAAATGATGCGCTTTGATATTCGCGGCACTGTGCAATATACGGTAAAAAATGTGGCCACTATAGCCGTTATGGCAGGAGCGAAACCGGAATATTTCCCGGTGATTTTGGCGGTGGCTGCTTCACAGCTGGAAGCAATCCAGTCTTCTACTTCCAACTGGTCGGCCATGCTTTTGGTAAATGGTCCCATCCGTAATGAAATCGGCATGAATTCCGGAATCGGAGCTTTATCGCCGGGGAATATGGCCAATGCCGTCATTGGCCGGGCCTGGTCATTAATGTCAACTTGCTGGGTTGATCTGCGGCCGGGAAAAAATATGTGGTCCTCTTTAGGCAGCAGTTTAAACTACAATAATAATTGTTGTGCTGAAAATGAAGAAGCAAGTGTCTGGGAGCCTTTTCATGTGCAAAAAGGTTTCCGTAAAGAAGAGAGTGTGGTCAGTATTTTCCGTGGCTGGGTCTTTGTCAACAGTGCCGGCAGTGCTTCCCAGCGCTCCATTGGTGAGGAGATGTGTTTACAATTAAGTACTATCCCGCCTACCAACGGTACGGCCACAGTAGTGATGGATCCCGGAATCGCCAGAATGCTGAAAGAAAACTACGGTTTTACCAAAAAAGAAGATTTTAGTCAGTGGTTATCGGAAAACGCCAAAATGCCGGCGGAAAGATTCTGGGGCTACGATCATGTGGACTGGATGGTTAAACCACTGGCCCTGCAGGGGATTGAACCGTATGCATCTTTTTTACGTGCCAAACCGGATGAACTGATTACACCTTATTTTGATCCGGAAAGAATTAATCTTGTGGTTGTGGGCGGTGATACCAACCCGCTGTGGAAAATCTCGGAATACGGTTATGCGCGCAGTGAATCGGTAGATAAATGGCGGGCCGAACCGTCCGCTGCAGATGATTGTGCCGACGGTTCCTGTGGTATCCCTGATCCCTACGATCCGGCCGAATACGAGTAAAGCGTTTTGTTTGAAGTGAAAGGAGTGAAGAGCATGAATTATTTTCGTGCCACTTTTTATGACCAATATACCAGGTTGACAAAGGAAGAGATTGAAAAAAAACTGACACCTGTTGCCAGGGCCGAAAGTGCCACCCCCACCTCAGAAGTATTGGCGGGAAAAACTTTAAAGCTTATTTTGGATGACGGGCCTACCTTGGAATATACTTTTGCGTCAGAAACTCTTACCTTACAGGAAAACGGCAGTGAGACCGTAACTGCCCCTTACCGGGCCAGAGAACTGGATCAGATCGTTATGTTTACACACATGATCCCCGGGACAGTTCGCGGCTACAATGTGGTTGTAGACCAAAGGACCAATTTAGTCACCGTTTTTGAAGTGTGGTTCTGCGGTTTTGCAGAGGATCTTAGGGAGGTATGGCGCCATTATATGTTTGGGTATGTTGACACAGGCACATCTGCACCAAAAGCGCGTCATAGTCTCACCAATCGCATTGAAGGCCTGGGTACGTACTGGAAAGACGATAACGGTAGGGAGATGCTTTACTTTTTCCCTTCAGTTTTCTGGTCTTCTTTTGTGGAGCTAAGCGACCCGCGCGGCGGTATTACTCTTACTGCACCCTCCGACTTTATTAAAATTAATGACAAGTATTATATTTACTCCCGTGTGGAGCAGGAGTTTTCCGGCACATTTACTTTAGAGGTAATAGATCTGTTTACTGTTCGTCATATAGGTGTACGTTTAGGTTTTGATCTGAATGATGATTTGGATTACCAAGTCTATTGTGGCAGCGGGGAGGTTACGGGCAGATCAACCAGTTTGGCACCCCTGGCTGATTACGGTACGGAAATACCTGGGGATGAAAGATTAACGGCCCAACTTGACCCGGCCATAAAGGGAATGCGCCCCCATTATCGCCCCAGATTTTTGCATCTGGATTATACACAGGAACAGGTGGATGAGATTGTGGCCACCAACAGCAAAATCTTTGAAGGGCGCAATATTATGTCCAGTTTCCATACCATGGAATCCACAGATTACCTGGCAGGGATGCGCTTTTTACTGCGCTTTGACGACGGGCCTGCCTGGGAGTATGAAATCATTGATGCCGAGCACCTTAAATGGAGGGCGGAAGGCGAGTCGGAGTGGCATGAGGAAATTTACCAAGCTTTTGAACCGGCAAAAGATCTTATTGCTTTCAGTCATATCTGCACCGGAAGCAAACCTTTAAGATGCCTAACTCATGCCATTGATTTTACCAATGCTCTGGTTACCTGTGTAGATGCACAGCTGGGTAACGGACGCAAACCGTGGGAAGTAGGTAATAAGGCGATCTTTGGTGTGCTGGAGCGGGAGGAAGGTCCTACACCGCCGGCAGTGCGGCGCCATGGCTTCACAACAGATTTGGTGGGGAAGGCATATGCCTGGATTTACAGTGATTTTATGCAGTCTATTCATGTTTACAGCACGCCTGAATCCTATTCCTGGACCATTATGCTGCCAAACGGTGCCGGCGGCTGGATGTGGAGTTCCCCCTGCCTGTATGTTAAACTGCGCGCTGATGTTTATCTCATGAGCTGGACGGAAGATGCCTGCAACGGCATGCAGGGGGTTATTATTCTTAATACCAATATTATGCATGATGCCGGCTTTGGCTTTGGTATGAGTGATTTTGAAGGGGATCATGCCCTCAGCGTCAGTACCATTGGGGCCCATGCCCGGCCCCTTGCCGGTTTTGACATTCTCAAATATTTTGAGAAAAAACGCAAATAAGCAAAAAACCACGGGAGCCCGGTGTTCCCGTGGTTTTATTTTCGGGCAGAAAATTATAATAATCTTGATTTTTTCTGGCCGCTGGGGTTATTTAAGCAATCTTGTTTGGTGTTAAGTACTTGCTCTTAAGGTAAAGCGAACCGGTTTAAAATTGCTTTTTTTGTGCAAACAATTCATTTCCGTTAAATTTTTTTGCTGCCAAAAAATAATTTGCGGAGTCAAACATTTTAACTGGAGTTGAACATCCAAATGCCCCAAAGCCGTATTTAGAGTTACCCGCTGCCGGCGCAGACCGGAATTGAGATTGACGGTATGGGTGCAGTCGCAATAGTCCAGATAAGTTAACGCAAGACGGTAATGAAAATTGACAATGGCGAGGGCTGAATTTTTTTGCGGCAGGGGAAGATGCTTTTTTTCCAGAAAGATATTTGTAATTTCACAGGAAATAATTTTTTGCGGCTTTTCCGGTACAGAAAAAACAAGACTGTTTGTGCTTGTCTTAAAACAAGAAGCCAGGATCGTTTCCAGGTCAACACATTCAATGCGGTTTGGCCAGGCGCAGGATACCTGCTGTAAGGGGTAAATTTGTCTCTTATCATAAACAGGGATTAAAAGAGGTACTTTTTGAGTAATTGTGTAGACAGCATATTCGCCAATACAAAGCAGGATTTTTTCTTTTTCCGCCTGCAGGCGAAATTTATTATTTTTATTGGTACTGGATGAAGTAAAAGGCATAATAGATCCCTACTTTTATGTAGCCCGGTTTGAACCGGGCTGTTAATTTTTCTTTAGGGCTGTGGTTCTTCAATCTGGCCTACAAAGACCAGGTCCACTTCAATGGCGAGGTTTTGCGCCACATTGCCTACATCATTGGGTAAGCTCACAGTAAGTTTTAAAGTTTCACTGGTATTGGCCGCCAGTGCACGGCCTGTGTTGGGCTGTTCAATTAAGCCGGAAATAGACCCGTCATAAATTACCGTGGGAGCATCAGGATCGTCATCAGTGATTTCAATATTTAGGCGATCAGCTAAAATTTGTGCTCCTGCCGCACTGGTGCCGGCGGCAGGCCTCCAGTCGGCAAAAATATAATACCGGCCGTCAGTAGTTCCGTTATTGGTGACTGTCAAATCTTCCGGGCCAATGGATTCACCGGGAACAATTTCTGTGTCCGTAAAAATAGGTGCTGCAGGAACAGTAATGGATATACCGGCTGAACCCAGTTCGTTACTCTGGTTATTGCTGGAGATGGTAAAAGACATGCGAAGAAAACACCCCTTTGTACTTATAGATAGCGATACATCCCTTGGGAAATATAAACAGTGTATAATATTATATGATAGTGGGTAAAAAAGGTTCTAGAGTGTTATTTATTTCCCATATTATTGATGAAGAAATATTTTTTCCCTGTTAAGATTACTCTAAGGTGCAAGCCAAATCTCTGCACAGGCAGGTTATTATGGAGGAAGGAATGGAGTATTTAATTGTTGGTATTCGTATTCTTACGATTTTTCCGCTTTTACTCATCATGACTCTCATGATGGGAAAACGGCAGGTTGGCGAGCTGACGGTAATTGATTTTATTATAGCTATTACCATTGGTAATGTTGTGGGTGCAGATATTGTCGATACAAAGATTAATCATGGCATTCCTATCCTAGCGGTTGTAATGCTGGCCCTGTTTCAGGTTGCAGTGAGCTGGGGGCGGACAAAAAGCCGTCTCTTTAATCACTGGGTAACATTTGAACCTACTATTGTCATTCAAAACGGGCAAATTTTAAAAAGCCATTTAAAAAGAATCCGCTTTACTTTAGACGAGCTGTTTGAATTGTTGCGCGTAAAGGGAATATTCGATATCAATGAGGTTGAATTTGCCATTGTGGAACCCAATGGAGAGCTAAGTGTTTTAAAAAAAACACAGTACGATACCCCGTCGGCACAAGATCTGGGTATACAAACAAAATATAAAGGGTTGGCCACACCACTGATTGTGGAAGGTAAGCCCTTTGCACCGGGACTTCAGTTTGCCGGCTTAAATGAGACGGACTTACTATCTGAACTGCAGCAACAAGAGATTAATTCCTTTGCTGATGTATTTTTTGCCTCAATTAACAGTGAAGGTGATTTACATATCAGCCTCTATCAGGAACCGGGAAAGGAACAAGTCTTTCGCTTTTAGCTCGTAAGCAGAACTTGAATTCCGCCGGTCAGAGATGGAAGAGGCAGCGTTTTCTTAAACTCTGCGCAGAATTTAAATAAAAGAACCGGCACAAAAAAGCCCTCTCTGTATCACCATGGCGGTGACAAAAGAGGGCATAATTTTTTATTGCCAAAAATATACCGTATCTTTATAGAGATAAACCGTAATTTGCCTTCCCTGGGGAGGCAGGTCAAGCTTATGGCTAAACTGCAGCTCAATGCCGTTAATTTTTACCGTCCTGGTATAGATGTTAACTGCTTCTACTTCACCATTGACGGCTGCACTTAAGACTTCGACGCCTTTGGTGATGCCGTTTTGCTCCACACAGTTTACATAGTGATTCTTCAGCTCTGAAAAAGAAACATCCCCGAGAACTGCCAAGTTTTTGTCCACATCTAGGCTCACGGCCTCATTGTCCGGGGTAATGACAATCATGCTGTGACGGTTCTCGCCAAAACGGGTAGAAAATACTTTTACTTCTTCCCGGATTTCTCCTTTTAGTGCTGCTTTAAGTAGTGAGTTTCCGGTAACGAGAAAGTCTTGGAAAAAGTAATCCCATTTTACTATTTCCACCGCTAAAGCTTTACTCATCACTGTAGCGACATAGGCACGTGTGGCCGTGGCTGAACCGGAAAAAGCTTTAGTTTCCAGTAAACCGAGTTCACCGGCCTTTAAAGCATAATTTTGGGGCCAACTGCCCGGCAGGTAGTCTTTGTATCCTAAAAGGCGTAGGATTATTGTTAAAGCTTCTGCTTCCGTGATGGGGGCGTCGGGCTTAAAGGTGCCGCCCGGGTAGCCTTTAAGAATGTCGTGTTCTACGGAAGCGGCCACATATTTGTAGTACCAGTCCCCGCTTTTAACATCAGAAAAGTAGGAAGGAGCTTCTGCATAAAGGTCTAAAGTTTTTTCCAAACCCAGGGCAGTGACGGCAATTTTAGCGAATTCAGCCCTGGTGATGCTGTTACCGGGCCTGAAAGTTCCATCCGGGTAACCGTCAATAATCCCCAGTACAGAGAGCTTAAAGACGGCAGAGGCGGTTTCACCTTCCACATCTGTAAAACCGGCGGCATTGACTATGCAAGCGGGCAGCAGAAGCACCAACAAAACGACAAGTGCAGGCAGGTTTTTTTTCACGATATTTCTCTCCTTGTTTGGTTTTCTTGTTTGTAAGAAAAGTTATTTGCTCCTTTCATAGGTTTGATATACACAAAATTCTGTATCACTTTATGCATATTTTACCAGCACATTTTGCTAACTACAAGATATACTAAGAGAATTTAAAGGGGTCGTCATCTTACTGCAAGGAAATCATGTTCTTTTGCAGAAATTATTTATAAACTAGTGAAAAAATCTGACTGACATTAATTTGGTGGTATCTATTCAATTATTTTTAGCAGTGGAGGGATTTGAGTAATGGGTAATCAGGAAGAAAGGGTTGCTGCGGCAGCAAAACAATATTTTACGGCTGGGTTTAGTTGTGCAGAGGCTACCTTTCTGGCCGGAAGAAATGAATTGCTGCCGGACAGTGAAGTGCCGTCAAGTATTGCCGGTTGTTTTGGCGGGGGCGTAGCTCGCACCGGCTCTGTTTGCGGGGCATTATCCGGTGTGTTCATGCTTGTAGGTTTAATTTATAACCGTGTATTGGCGGAAGAAAAGGAGTTGGCCCTTAAAGCCTATGAAACGGCGCAAAGCATATATAAAGATTTTGCTGCACGCTTCGGTACGGTAAACTGCCGCGATTTGACCGGATACGATTTGCCCGAGCAGTATAGTGACTTTGCCGCCGATAAAGCTGCAAGGCTAAAATGCCATGAATATGTTGACTATGCAGCCAGATTGCTGGTCAGGGAGTTGGAAAAGAGACAAAAGATATAACGGGCAGACGAGGAAAAAGCAGCAGGAAATGGATTGAATAAGCTTCGTGTTCAGAGTATAATGAAAAGTAAGAAAAAATTTCCTCACGCCATGGCTCAAATATTCATATTTTTGCCAAAATTCAGTGCGGGGGTAAAGAAGAAAGGAGAAACGCAATGTCAGCCGAGAACATAGTGAAAAACTCATTTTTAAATATTGAACCGATTGATTTAGAGTATGTGGGGATTAAGAAGGATGCGCTGCAGGGTGAAGTTGCCGTTATTACCGGCGGTGCCAGAAATATCGGTTTAGGGTTTGCCCGGGCCATTGCCTGGGCCGGCGGGAAAGTTGTCATTGCCGACATACTTGATGAGTATGGGGTTGAGGCGGAACGCGTCATTAACGCTGAAAACGGCCCGGATACAGCCCTCTTTGTCAAAACTGACATGACAAAGGAAGAGGATGTAAAAAATTTAGCGGAGAAAGCTTTTGCGAAATTCGGCAAGGTCGATATTCTTATTAATAACGCCATGAATATGCGTCTTAACGGACCCGTCTTAGGTTCATCCATTGAGGATCTTGACCAGTCTTATGCCATCTCGGCCCGGGGTGTGATGTTGGCGGCAAAGGAATTTGTACCGGGAATGATTGAACGCAAACACGGTGTTGTTAC
This sequence comes from Bacillota bacterium, assembly GCA_012523945.1. GTDB lineage: Bacteria > Bacillota > Dethiobacteria > Dethiobacterales > Dethiobacteraceae > JAAYSO01. Next base: position 19,987 of record JAAYSO010000081.1, on the reverse strand, counting down.
ATATAGCACTACACAGTTTCACTACTGCCCGCCCATGGTGGGAGGAAGTATTTATACCGCCGGCAAAGCGGCGGCCACATCTTTGATCATGTCTTTGGCTAATGAAGTTAAGGACACAGGCGTCCATGTCTTTTGCATGGTGCCGGCAGGAGTGGGCAGGATTGATTTATCTAAAATGCCGCCACTGCCAAAAGGAATGGAAATGCCGAAGCTGGCAATGCCCGGTTTTGACGGTATGATTCCCCCTGAAGCAGGCGGTGCCGCCATGGTTTACTGTATTTTGCATGCGGAAGAATTGCACGGCTCGGGGATTATCATTAACGATGCTTTTGAGGCTATGGATTTTCCGTACCCCAATCCGTCCACATTAACTATACCTAAAATGGAAGCGAAGCGTCTTTCCGATATGGAACTAACAATGGTCTTTTGCAATATGGGACCGGGATTTAAAAAAGAAAAAACGGCTAAATCCAGTACATAATGGTGAAAAGCCCGAAAAATAAAAACTGCCTCACTAAAAGAGGCAGTTTTCCTTATTTATCTTCAAGCTGTTCTTCAACCTCGGCAATGGCACCGTCCGCCAGCTCTTTCGGGATAAAGACACGGCCGCATTTTGGGCAAGTAGGCAGGTCATGAGAGAATGTGTGCCCCAAATAAGTGAACAAAACCTGTTGCTTTACAAGCTCCTCCGAGCATTTCCAGCATTTCCATTTCCTTTCCTTTGCCGCCAACTTTATCCCTCCTCTTTAAAGCGGATGCGGTGATAATAAACACTGTGGATTTGATAGGTTTGCGCACCTACTTCTTTATACTCTACCCAATAAGTGATGACCGGCTTAATCATGCTGGTGAGACTAATGCCTTCGCTTTCATCATAAAATTTTTCCCCTGTAGTTTCTGCCTGCCAGATGGCTTCTTTCAGTTCAACGGCAGAAATTAATTTTTCTTCCATTTCTTTTTGTATTTCATCATCAATGAGTAAAGTCAAATCATCCCAAGGTTGCTTATCCGGTGTAAAGGCAGTGCCTGAAATTTCAGCCGTCAATTCTTTTTTCACCTCCAGGCTGTTTTCCCGCTTTTCCAGTAAGGTGGGTACTTTCCGGTTTTCTCCGGTCCCAAAAACAAGATCCAGGATATGAAGAGACTCTTTACCCCGGGTAGAGAAAACTTCCCGGCAGTTGGCGCAATAGACAATGTACGGTTTTTCGCTGGCATTAACCCGGTTTTCCGCTATCTCATCATAAAGAGAAGGATTGGCCAGGCGTATGAGCCCGCCATAACCGCAGCAACGATTCTTGTCCTTGAGTTCTGTGATATTAATGCCGGCCTTCTGGGCAAGTTTGCGTACACTTTGCTGCATTTCTTCATTGCCCCGGGCATTACAGGGGTCAAAAACTGCTGCTTCGGCAAAAGGTTGTGCCGGCATGAGTTCTTCATCTTGCGCCAGGAGTTCATAAAGGGAGATAGTATTAATCTCCGGCAAAAACTGTTTAAACATCAGTCTGCAGGTGGCACAGGCAAAGATGAGGGTAGGATTGCCTAATTTTGCCCAATCTACTTTGATTTTTGCCAGGTTGTCCTCCAGGCGTTTGTCGTCTCCGGCCCAGTAGGCAGGGGCACCGCAGCAAGTAAGCATAATCCCTGTATCGTAATTTTGGGCCAGGTAGGAGTATGACTGCAGCACATATCCGGGTGCTGCCGCACCCAACTGACAGCCGGGGAAGAAGGCATATTCGCATTGTTCTTTGCCTTTGGGGGCGGAAGTGTAAGCACCTGTTGTGGTGGCAAAATCCATTTCCCGCAGCCAAAAATCCTGCAAAGCGGCAGGATGAATATTGGCATTCATGCGGGCACGGCGGGAAAGACGCAGAACTTCGCCAATATCAACGCTTTCCGGACAGATGGATTTGCAGTACCCGCACAGATTACAGGAATAAGTTTGCCTGGTAAGGGAGCGGGTGGAATAAGGCGGGTTGGCCTTGATGTCATTGTATGCTTCCACGGCGATGATATGGGGATTTTTCTTGAAACGCTTTAACATTTCGCATTGTGTCAGACATTTATCACAATCGCAGAAAAGACAACGCGCCGCTTCTTGTTTGGCTTCCTCTTCAGTATAGCCCTCTGAGGAGGAAGCTATTACTTTCGGCATGGAAACGGCATCCTCATGCTCCAGGTAATGTCCGCAGTAATCTTTGTCATAACTGACGTAGCCGAGGGAGGCACGCCCTGTTTGCAGGTAACCTTCAATAATTTTAGAGAGAAGATTACCTTGGGCTATACCTTCCATCAGGGTGGCGCCTGTGAGCATTCCGCCCATAAAGATCTTGTCTTTGGCTGTGGTGAAAACTTCGTCATTCCAGCTCTCTAAAAGACCGAAATCTTCTCCACCGGCACCGGTGGCAATATATACAGCATCAAACTCCGCCAGTTCAGCCAAAGAATTTATTTCATGGTTAAATTGAAAATCTACTTTAACGGCGGAAAACTGCAGCTTAATATCTTCTGCAAAGGCGGGAAAGTCAGGATGAGTACGCAAAACTCCCCCTAGGTTGTCTTCTTTATCAAAAACAGTAACATTATATTTCTTTTGTGCCAGGTTTAAAGCACAGGAAAGACCTGCTACACCGGCACCAACCACGGCGATTTTTTCAGTTTTTGGAGGGATGGAGTAAGATTGCGGTTTTCTGTTTTTGACATATTTAACACAAGCTTTTTCCACATCACGCACAGCAATGGCTTCGTCACCAAGTAGTGTACGTTGGCAGCGGTTTTGGCAGGGTTGATCACAGAGAGTGCTGACGATTACGGGAAAAACGGTGGCGTTGCGATAAGCTTTATATGCTCCTGCCCATTTTCCTTCACTGGCCCTGCGGAGAAATGAACGCACATCAAGCTGGAAAGGGCAGGCAAAGGAACATGAGGCAGGCTCCCCGTGAAAACATTTTGCGGTAAGTGCTTTTGAATCCTCAAGTTTCAGCTCATCAAGATTAATCATAATTATCATTCCTTTCCGGTTTCGGGCTGTAGAAAATGTTTTCCACCGGTTACTGTCAAAGCCGCTTGCTTCAATTATACACAACGAAGGTTTTTAATGTTAGAGCAAATTTATGTAATCTACAAACGTTAAAGGTTCTATTATGTACTATATTGTTTTAAAGGGCTCGCCGCTTGGACGAGCCCTTTATTTTAATAATGTTTAAAACCCGACTGTAATAGTTTTTAGATGGGATTTGCTTTAATTTCTTCTAATTCTTCTTCGAAATCAGAGCCGAGATAATATGGTTCGGGTTTTAGTTCTTCACCGCGTTGCTTGGCTTCCCAGGCGGCCTTAACTTTTTCCGGAGTGGCCGGCAGTTCGTAAATACGTACACCGCAGGCATTGTTGATGGCATTAATTACTGCCATATGGTTTGAAGACTGGAAGCACTCAGAGCAGCCACAGGAACCGTGAGGTCCGTTGGGACGCGGGTTTTCCACCAGGATGACATTGAAATCATCCGGAATGTCGGTGACGGTGGGAATACCGCAGCCGGCCATGTTGCCGTGTTTATCTTCTGCATCGTAAATTTCTTTGAGGGCAAAGCCGATGCTGTGGGACAGCCCACCGTAAGCTTGACCTTCAACGGAGAGACGGTTGCCAATGACACCGACGTCGGCCACGCAGGTGTATCTTAATACTTTGGTTTTACCTGTATTAACATCAACTTCTACCAGAGCAACGTTGACATTGTACATAAATGTGGGGTTCTTTTCACCTTCACCGGTGTTAGGATCAAGTCCCGGGGGTAAACCGATATTAAACTGGTCATAATGGCCAATATACTTGGTGGGGATACCTTCTGCCACCATTTCCTCATAAGTTCTGTAGGTGCCGTCAGGCTTGCGCATTGCGTTCATCAGCTTATTGGCGGCATCAATGGTGGCGTTACCTGCCATGTAGTGGGAACGACTGGCTGCTGCCAGGCCTGTATCCGGACAGGTCTTGGTATCATTCATTACCAGCTTAATCTGATCGGGAGTTACTCCCAGCGGTTCAAGAGCTTTCACGGCATGAGTCAGGCAGCCGATGTCACCGCCCTGCCCCATATCTTCCCAAGTGCTGTAGTGGGTGAAAGTTCCGTCGGGATTTAATTCAAGGGCAACTTCGGCAGAGTCGAAGCAGCCGATGGTGATTAAGAATCCACCCATGCTAATGCCCACACCTACATGCCTGCCTTCAGCCTTGGCTGCTTCAGCTTCCGCTTTATATTCATCGTAAATCGGCTTGGCTCTTTCCAGCAGTTCGGGGTAGACATAATCATGGTACGGACGGCTGTTAATGGTCAGATCGCCGGGACGTGCCACGTTGATGTAACGGAACTCCCAGGGATCAATTCCTGCTTTTTCTGCCAGCATGTCAATGAGTGCTTCTGTGGTGGTGTAGACCTGGGGAGCACCGAATCCACGATAAGCCGTGTTGAAAGCGTGGTTTGTAGCACCACCACGGGCCAAAGCCCTGATCTGAGGAATGTTATAGCCGTGGAAACCGACAGAGACCAGGTTGTTAAAGATTTTAGGAGCAACAACGGCATAAGCGCCATGGTCCAAGGCGATGTCATATTCGGCGGCAATGATTTTACCGTTTTCATCACAGGCAATGCGGCCGTTGGCATAAGTGGCAGATCTCTTCCCGGACATATGGTTAAACTCTTCATAGTTTAAAGTCATTGTGCAAGGCATATTAAGGTTTTGTACAGCCGTAACAACCAGCGCATATGTATTGGAGCTGGTTGAATAGCCGAAGGAACCGCCTACCGGGTTTAAGATCATGCGGATTTCTTCTTTGGGAATACCGCATGCGATGGAGACAGCCTCAATGGATTCCGTCAGCGACTGGGACTTACATTGGATAGTCAGCATGCCGTCTTCGTCGTAGTAAGCTTGTACAACATCAGGCTCCAGCGGCAGGTGAGGTTCGTGCTGGGAGTGGAAACTGCCTTCTACCACATAAGCTGCATCTTCAAAGGTTTCATCACTGACTTCACCTTTAAAGACAGGCTGACTCATGTAGTAGTTGGGCTGATCTTCGTGAAGCTGAATTGAGTTGGGCATAACAGCTTCAGGGAAGGTCATATAGGCAGGTAATACTTCAAGCTTTTGTTTAACCTTCTTGGCGGCAGCGCGGGCATGCTCTTCCGTATCAGCTGCCACTAATGCTACAACGTCGCCGCGACGGCAGATCTTTTTACCGGCAATAACCGGGAATTCTGTAATCCCTTTGCCTTTTTGACGAGGAACAATGGAGGGTGCATCTAAGTTGTTGGTACCTTTGACGTCTTCAGCGGTCATGACTTTGTAGACGCCAGGCATTTTTTCCGCTTCAGAGACGTCAATTTCAATAATGTTTGCGTGATGAGCTTCAGCCAGAACGACAGCAAGATGAGCAAAACCATCGGGCAATTTCAGTTTGAGGTCATCGCCGTAGTCGGTTAAACCGGTAACTTTGCCCAGCGCGCTGGGTCTGGGATGGCGGGAACCATAAATATCTTTCTCTTTGGAGAAATCATAAGTAATATCTTCCATGGTTGCCTCACCGCGCATTACTTTGGCGGCAGCCATCACTGCATCAACCAGAGGCTTGTACCCGGTGCAGCGGCATACGTTCCTGTGCTTTTCAAACCATTCGCGCACTTCTTCACGAGTGGGGTTAACATTTTCCGACAGAAGCCCGTATGCGGAAACAATAAAGCCCGGGCTGCAGAAGCCACACTGTGCGCCGCCGTAAGTGATCCAAGCTTGCTGCAGGGGATGCAGGTTCTGAGGAGTACCGATACCTTCAATGGTAAGAATGTTGCTGTATTCCGGAACGGATTTCATCCTTCTGGTACAAGAGCGAATAACTTTTCCGTCCAAAATTACGGAACAAGCACCGCAGACACCTGTACCGCAGCCGATCTTTGTGCCGGTAAGGCCCATCCTGCGCAGAACTACTGCCAGTGAATCCTTTTCAGGATTGTACACGACAGCCCTCTCAACACCGTTGATCGTCAAGACCTTTCTTGAAAGTTTCATTTCTTCACCCTTTCACTCCATATTAACAGGTATTGGAATCCACTTTCATTATAAAGATAAATTAATCGTTATGTCAATACAAACATAATGCGGGTAAGCTCATAAAAAGTATTGATAGTGCGCCTGGTTTCAAGCTTGTTTGCTTAAATAATAAGCGCAAAAAGGTACAAAACGATCATTAGCAAATACATGCAGACTGCAGCGGCGCAGACGCTCAAGATCAAGATTGCCCGCATCCTGAAAAGCCATGGCTGTCAGGGTAAAACTGTGGGAACGAATACGGTGGAGAAACCCCTCCAGGGTTTCAATTTCTGCTTCTCCCAGATCTTTCGCTTCTTGTTTTAAGAGGTTATCAGAGCTAGTTTCAGCTTGCGGGCGCTGCCACCTGCGTGCCACAAAGGCCCGGTTTTGTTCGGCAGAGGTAGGTTGGCAGCAGCAGTTATCTCTTTGTCTCAGCGGGTAGAGAGTTTTATCATTCATAACAATGTAGTCACCGTGAAAGCCGCAGAGGGGATGGTCACAGCGGGACGGTAACAGAGAATCCTGTGGCACAAGTTCACCCGCCTGCTTTTCAATGACGTCCAGTAATTGGTCCAAAGTAAAACGTTCTTCAGCAGAAGGCAAAGCGGGAATCCGGCCAAAGAAACTGACAGGTTGAAAATGTACGCCGCGGACGGCAGGAGCATGGGACACGGCAAAACGAATGATCCTGCCAATTTCCCCTGTATTCACACCCGGGACAATGGTGGGCACAAGTGTTACGCCTAAATTACAGGAAGCGCAATTTTCAATAGCTTCCTTTTTAATTGCAAATAAATCTTTCCCGCGCAGCCGGCGGTACACTGCATCATCGATACCGTCAAATTGCATGAAAACAAACGACAAACCTGCTTGAACCAGATCTTTAACAAACTCCTTGTCTTGAGCCAGGCGGATACCGTTCGTATTTAATTGTACATATTGGCAACCGGCTTCTTTAGCAGCGGCAACTATTTGCGGCAGATCATCCCGTACAGTCGGTTCACCTCCGCTTAACTGGACTAAAGTTTTGCCGGGATCGGCCAGGGTAAATAAATTGTTGCGGACGGTAGTAAAAGGTATATCTTCACCGTCTCCGCCTTCAGCAAAGCAAAAACTGCAGTGTAAGTTACAGCGTTTTGTCACTTCCAGCAGGACACAACAAGTATCTTGCTGGTGTTCAGGGCATAACCCACAACCGTGAGGGCAATTTTCGTTTTCCCCCTGGGCAATCTCTGGCAGGTCCCCGCGCCAAGACTCTAGATCACGGAGTCCGTGCCAAATAATGGTGGAAAAACTTCCATGTTCCGGACAGTTTTTTTCCAGGTAAAGCTTATTGTCTAAAGCTACATGAGCTGCAGGAATGCGTTTTAAACATACCGGGCAGACACTATATGTTTTTCTGATAATTTGACGCATAATCTTTTCCCTCGCCTTCTTCAAATTGTGACTTATTAAGATGATGAGTTAGTTTTTATTAATGCGGGTAATAGGGACAGGCATTTTTTATACACAGTTCATTTTGCAAAAACTGGCTACAAATATATTTATTTTTCTCCGACAGATCAAGTTCAAAACAGTTAAAATGTTTCCTGGCAATTTCAATCGTCAGCACTGCTTCTCTTTTGCAGCATCGTGGCCCGCCCAGGCGGCTGATGGCGGTTAAGGCCAGGGCAGTTAGGCGGTTGGCTTCACCTCTGTTTTTTTGGGCATAAGGTGTAACCTCATGTATCAGGGCATAGGCAATACCAAGGCCGATACAGGCTCCGCAAGACCCGTGTGTCCCGCACACCCCGCCGGGAACAGTTTTTCCTCTGGTAATGGCTGCGGCGATAAGATCATGATTTTTTTGTTTTCTGCTATTGCCATAAGCCGTGACTAAAACAGCCGGTACGATGCTGTGATACTCCGGTCCATGCATATGTAAATTAGGTAATTGGAAAATTTCCAATAAAAGAGCAAGGGGGTCGGTCAAATTGCTTTTAAGGCAAGTCGTCTCAACAAGTTTTAAAATGTTTTCCCGATGACAGTTATCGCAGACATAATGTCCTTCCAGGCAGAAAGAATGGGTGATTTCCTCCTTGCCACAGTAAAAACAGCGGGCGCGCAGCGGTTTATTGGGCAAATAGTATAATTCCCGGCCGCAAACCAGACAGCCTGAAATATGGTCGTTATCTGAAAAGGAGCCACTACTCACATCTTTACACCTCCGGAATTAAAAGACTGATCTGACTTCCTGAATAAGTTAGGTTTCTTGCATTATACCATAATTTCCTTGCTACCCGGTTAGGAGGAAAAGTATCGGGAATAATTTTGCAATTTCTGAAGAAAGCAACAAAGATGTTAAGGAAAAAGTTGATTTTACCTGAAAGAGGGGATAACATGAAAGAAGGGATAAATGCGAGAAGAAGAGAAGAAAGGGGAACTGGATAATGGAAAAAAAGTACGGCAATTTGGTTAAGAGGCTCCACTTTAAAGAGAATATGGGCGGGACACCGGCCAGATACAAAGTTTATATGGAGGCTGCAGATTTAAACGGGCTGGAGGTCAATTTTGTCATTGGTGTTTATGAGATCAAGGGTCTGTGGGCACCTAAAAAAGGTTACAAAGATAATGAAGTGCGCAGAGTTGTTCCCAGAGCGGTGGCACATGCCCATTCCTTTGATGAACTTTTATTGTTTTTTGGATATGGTGAAGACGGCTTAAGCAATTTAGGAGCAGAATTAAATTTATCTTTGGGAAAAGAGTACGAACAGCACTTAATCACTAAACCTACCATAGTTGCCGTGCCCAGGAAACTCCCACATTGTCCCATTTATACGGAAAAATTAAACCGCCCCTTCGCCCATATGCATGTGGCTTTAAGTGTAGATCATGGATTAGGCGGGGCGACGGAAACAGTCGAGCAGGAAGGAAATGTGGACGGGAAAATGTACTCTCATCTGATGAAAAATTTTCAGCTGCAGGAGCATTTGGCCGGAGCAGCCCAGGCAGCCTGTTTTTGCGGCGAGGATTTACAGGGAATAAACCTAAATCTGACTTTTGGTATGTATGATCAGACCGGACCGTGGTTTCCTGACAAGGGTGCCGTGATACACCCGTATGATAAACTGTTAATCTTTTTTGGCAATAATGCCGATAATCCTAATGATTTAGGAGCGGAAATAAGCGTGAAGTTGGGGCCGGAGGGAGAAGAACATATTTTTTCCGAGGCTACCGTCATCATTGTGCCTAAGGGGACACCGCACATGCCTGTAGTCTGCCATCATTTGGAGCGCCCCTATTATGCGGTACACCTTGGGTTCAGTGCCACTGAACAAAGTGAGTGGCTTGAGCAGGAATAAGAGCAAATTTCTCCGAAATATACCGGAGCAGTATTTAGACGGCAAGTAGGCGTAAATTATTTTTGAGGTGAACTTAATGACTGATCATGAGGACTTAAAACTAAAGCCAAGATGCAAGCTTTGGATTGAAAATGAGCAAAAAGTCGTTTTCGGTGACGGCAGGATGGCCTTATTGCAGGCTATAGACCGCTACGGCTCTATAAATCAGGCGGCTGCCAAGTTACAAATGTCTTATCGCGCCGCTTGGGGGAAACTGAAAGCTACTGAAAAGCGTTTAGGCTTTAAAATTATCCATAAACATATCGGGGGCAGAGCCAGTGGGTCTGAACTAACCCCGGAAGCAAAGAAACTTATGCATTCATACCTGCAGTTTAAAGAGGAGTCTATAAAAGCCGTAAATGGCATCTTTGAAAAATATTTTCATGAATTCGCTGACGGTAAAACCGGAAACGAATAAAGAGGTTGCTCTAACCAAAAAAAGGAAGATAAAAAACCCTCATGATCTTACGTCGCTATGTCTATATTGACATAATGAGCGCTTGCATATTATAATGACTACAGGCTCGGGGGAGTGAGCAATTTTGCGCAGCAATATTTTTGTTACAGGTGACTTGCATGTAGGAAAAAGCACTCTGATTCAGCGTGTGCTTAATAACCTACCCCTGGTTAAAATTCTTGGTTTCAAAACTTCTCGCTATTTTCAGAATAAAAAACTTGCCGGTTTTTATCTTGAAGATTTTTCCCGTCTGCACCGGGAGGAACAAAAAGCTTTTATTGGTCGTTGTGTGAATGATAATTACTGGGTCTCAATCCCGGAAACCTTTGATACTCTAGGTGTAGAAATTCTACAGAACTGCCTTAGAGAACAGCCTGATTTGATTGTAATGGATGAACTGGGATTCTTTGAAAATGATGCAAAAATATTTCAAAAACAAGTTTTTGACATACTTGCTTCATCCATCCCTGTTATTGGTGTATTGAAAAAAAAGCAGACACCTTTTTTAGATCAAATTCGCAAGAGAAAAGATGTCAAGGTATTCGAAGTAACACGTGAAAACAGGGACAGGATGTATGAACTGATTTTTGAAGAAGTACTGCAGGTAATCGGTTTGGATAAAGGGAAAAATTATATAGATGCAGCCAGCTATGAGAAAACGGTAAAAGAAGTTTTTGCTCCTGTATATCCGGTGATTGCAAAACAAATCTTGACCAGAACGAAAATGACCACCGGTGTCTGCCTGGATGTAGGTGCCGGAACCGGGCATTTAGGTATTGAACTGACTAAAATGTCAGATTTTAATACTTATCTTCTGGATTGCTCGCAGGACATGCTCCTCATAGCCGAACAAAATATTGAACGTGCCGGATTACAAGGCAGAGTGCATACACTTCTGGGAAGTGTTTATCAAATTCCTCTAAATAATGAGTCTGTTGATTTAGTTATTAGCAGGGGTTCTTTATATTTTTGGGAGCATAAAAAGACTGCATTTCATGAAATTTATCGTGTGCTTACTCCGGGAGGTATGGCTTATATCGGAGGAGGCTTTGGTTCTGCCGAATTAAAGCGCCAAATCAATCAAAAAATGCAAGAAAAAGATGAGAATTGGCGTAAAAATATGGCGGAGAAAATTGATAAAACTACAAATGTTAATTATTTAGAGTTGCTAAAGGATTTGGACCTGGCATACATTGACGTCTCCGACAGTGAAGCAGGAATGTGGCTGGTTATCCAAAAAAAGCAAGAGTATGGTTTCGGCACTGCTTCAAATTAAGTTAGGCTAAAAAAAGAGGTTTGTGAGGCAGTATCTTTTCTTGTCAGCATTATGTCTTTTTTGACATAACATAAATAAAAAATACGGTAAAGTAAGGAGAGATAGCAAGGGTGAGTATTAAACGGGTAAAGCTGATGATTAACGGACAAGCACACGAAGTGGTGGCAGATGAAAATCTAACACTATTAGACCTGCTTCGTGATGAATTCCGTCTGACCGGTGCCAAGCAGTCATGCGATAAGACCGGCCAATGTGGTGCTTGTACTGTAATTATGAACGGCAGGGCTGTAAAGTCGTGCTTATACAAGGTGGCCAAGCTGGACGGAGCCTCTGTTATTACTGTTGAAGGGCTTGGTACTCCTGAAAATCCGCATTTAATTCAGGAAGCCTTTGTACTGAGCGGTGCTATTCAATGCGGTTACTGTACTCCTGGATTTATTATGGCGACTAAAGCATTGCTGGATAAAAATAATAACCCCAGCACCGAAGAAATTAAAAAAGCTTTAAGCGGCAATCTGTGTCGTTGCACAGGGTATGTCAAAATCATTGCTGCTGTTAAACTGGCTGCGCGTTTCATTCGTGGTGAAATTACACCTGATGAAGTGCGTCCCGATCCCGATGGTCCCAAAGTAGGCGTTTCCCATCCGCGGCCCACTGCTTTGGCAAAAGCTTGCGGTACTGCCCGGTTTACAGCTGATTATGTAGTTCCGGGTGCTTTAGAGGTGGCTGTGGTACATAGCCCGCATGCTCATGCCAGGATAGTTAATATTGATTTTTCTGAAGCGGAAAAAATGCCCGGTGTTATTGGCTTTTTAACCTATAAAGATATTAAGGGTACTAACCGCCTGGTTATGAACACAGATGACAGGCCTGTTCTCTGTGAAGACAGAGTGCGTGTCATTGGAGACCCGGTGGTTGCCGTTGTGGCTGAATGCCGTCATCAGGCAAGAGAAGCTGCGCAAAAGGTTAAGGTAGAATATGAGTTGTTGCCGGTACTGAATACTACTGAAGAAGCCTTGGCGGAAGGAGCCATTCAGATTCACGATGACCGGCCCAACCTGTATTATACACAGCCGCAAATTAAAGGTGATGCCGGTAAAGCATTTGCCGAGGCTGCCGCTGTGGCAGAAGGGCATTTTAAAACTCAGATTAACCACCAGTCGCCGTTGGAGCCGGAAGCAAGTTTGGCTTACCTTATTGAAGAAGACGGTGAAGAAAAATTGGTTGTTGTAGGCAGAAGTATCAATATTCATAAGCACCTGAGTGTTTTGCAGGATGCTCTCGGTTTTGAAAATATCCGCTACGAAGAAGCATTTTCCGGCGGTCAGTTTGGCATGAAAGTTGAAATCACCTCGGAAGCCATTGCCGGAGCAGCAGCACTTAAATTTAAGCGCCCTGTCCGCTATATCCCCAGCTTGCAAGAGTCAATGTTCATTTCACCGAAACGCCATCCCTATGATATGAAGGCAAAACTTTGTGCCGACAAAGATGGCTACATTACCGGTTATGAGATTGACTTAACCGTGGATGACGGTGCCTATCATTCCAACGGTGATGTTATTATCGGACGGTCTTTGCGGATGCTTTCCGGTGCCTACAATATTCCCAATGTGCAAGCTATGTCCCGTCTAGTTTACACAAATAATCCCTGGGGTTCTTCCGCACGCGGTGCCGGTCCGCCACAAACTAACTTCACCCTGGAGTGCCTGGTCAATATGCTGGCTGAAAAAATGGGTATTGATCCGCTTGAGTTTCGCCTAAAAAACACCTTGCAGCCCAGCCTTGGCCATAGCAAATCCACAGGTGTAGTGCCCAGAGAGTGGCCGTTCCCGGTAGTTTGCGAAGCAATTAAGCCTCATTACGAGCGTGCTGTAGAGGAAGCAAAGAAATATAAAGACGGAAATATTGTCAGGGGTGTAGGCATCGCAGCAGCTTCTTTCGGTGTCGGCAGTGCCGGGGACAAATCCATCGTGAGCGTTGAGCTGAATGATGACGAGGGTGTTACCATTTATGCTGCCGTGGCTGATCCGGGCGAAGGTAACGATTCCATGCTAACGCAATTGGCGGCAGAAGGCCTGGGTATTCCTATGGAAAAAGTGCACCTGGTTACCAGAAACACCGACGAAACAACTGCAACCGGTCCGGCAGCAGGAAGCCGTATGACTTATATGTGCGGTGGCGCGCTTGTCAATGCCATTGAACAGATCAAACAAGCCATGAAAGAGTGCGGTGCCAAGACCTTTAAGGAGCTAAAGGCAGCCGGTAAACCAACCCGTTACAACGGTACCAAGCAAGCTGAATTTGCCGGTCCGCTGGATAAAGAAACCGGTCAGGGACCCGGTTATGAATCTGAAGTACATTGCGTACAAATGATTGAATTAGAAGTTAATAAAGAAACCGGGGAAGTAAAAGTCCTGAAAGCTACTACTGCAGTAGACAGCGGTCCTGTCATAAACAGACTGAACTATGAAGGGCAGCTTGAAGGCGGTGCCGACATGGGTGTAGGTTATGCCCTGCGTGAAGAATACATTGCCGGTTACACCAAGGACTGGGTAACCTTTAAGTATCCGCGCATGAAGGATTCTTTTGAAATGGTTTCCATCATCACAGAAACACCACGCTATAATGGTACCAACGGTAGTACCGGTGTCGGCGAAATGACCATGCTTCCCACAGCCCCGGCTGTCATTAGTGCCATCTATGACGCCGTTGGGGTCTGGGTTACCGATTTGCCAGCCACACCGGAGAAAATTAAGGCGGCGTTGGCAAAAAGATAAATGACTGCGGAAAAATTTAAGCAGATAAAGAGTGAACTCGAGCAAGAGTACCGGTCTGTTGCCGGGTTCACTCTTTTATTTGATCATGAGGGTTATCTTTGGGAACCCAAAGATTGGAATGAGAAAGTGGCGGTAGCGTTGGCCCGAGAGTGTGGTATTGCCGATTTAAGTGAAAATCACTGGAAAGTCGTTAACTTCATGCGTGAATACTATTTTACCTACGGCAGGGCACCTCTAAACAGCCAGTTAAAAAAAGGCACAGGATTGAGTATCGCAGAAATTAATGCTCTTTTCCCGGGTGGGATTAAAAAAGACGGACGCCGCATTGCCGGACTGCCCAATCCCAGAGCTTGTTTATAGGAGTGTTTGGCGAAAAGATGGAAACAAACGATTTGATTTATCTGGATAATGCTGCCACATCATTTCCTAAACCGCCAGAAGTTTTAGCAAGTATGCACGAAAATTATGCGCTCTACGGTGTCTCCCCCGGGCGCGGAAGTTATGATTTGGCTGTCTATGCTGCTGAACTTGTCTGGCAAACAAGGGTAAAACTTGCTCTTTTTTTTAATGCGCCTGAACCGAGCCGGGTTATTTTTACAGCCAATGCGACAGATGCTTTAAATTTGGCCATGCAAGGGCTGCTACAGCCTGGCGATCATGTGGTGAGCACACAGCTGGAACATAATTCAGTGCTGCGGCCGTTGCATCATTTGCGGGAACGCAATAGCGTTGAATACGATCTTGTTCCCTTTGACCAGCAGGGATTAATCAACCCTGATGATATAGTAAGGGCTTTTAAGCCTAACACCAGACTGGTTGTGGTTAGTCATGCCTCAAATGTTCTGGGCACCGTGCAGCCGATAAAAGAGATCGGCTGCCTCTGCGCAGAACATGGCATTCCCTTGTTGATTGATGTGGCTCAAAGTGCCGGGCATATTCCTGTCAATATGCAGGATTTGCAGGTAAGTGTTATTGCTTTTACCGGCCACAAGGCTTTACTGGGGCCTGCCGGCATTGGCGGCTTAATTATTGCGCCGGACTTGGACCTGCAAACTACCCGTTTTGGCGGAACAGGAGTCGATTCACACGACCTGAGGCATACGCAAATTTATCCGCACCGTCTTGAGGCAGGTACTTTGAATATGCCCGGAATCTTTGGTTTGTCTGCAGCCCTTGATTATCTCGAGCAAAAAGCAGAAATGTTGCAAAAGCAGGAAATGTTGATGACTAAACTTCTTTACGACGGTCTAAAGGAAATAAAAGGTGTGCGCATGATTAGCCCGGAACCGAAAGGGGAAAGCGTCCCGGTGCTGACTTGTACTGTTAAGGGAAAAGATGCCAGTGTCATCGGTGAGATTTTAGACGGCGATTATCAAATTGCTGTCCGTACCGGTCTTCATTGTGCACCGCTGGTTCATCAAGTCTTAAAAACGGCAGAAACCGGAGGGGTGCGTTTCAGTCCGGGCCCCTTTAATACTCAGGCCCAAATTAAATTAGCCATTGAGGCCATGGCAGAAATAGCGGCCATGTGGTAGGGAATGTATTCTGCGTGTTGCACCTTATTTGCGCTGTTTGGGCCGTTGAAGTATAATGAGGAAAGTTCGGGATAAGCATGAAAAAAAGATTAATTTACTTGATCAGACATGCAGAACCGCTTAAAGACCGGGTAAGAAACTACTTTATCCGCTGTAACCCGCCTTTAAGTCCATATGGAATTAAGCAGGCAGAAACTTTGGCACTGGCTTTAAGCGGGCGCAAACTTGAATCCGTCTACTGTAGTGATTTGCGTTGTGCAAAAGAAACTGCTGCCATTATTGCAGCCAGGCAATCTGTAAAGCCAAAGGCATTTATTGGCTTAAGGGAGATCAGGTGGGGTGAGTGGGAAAACCTTACTCCGGCTGAATTGAAAGAAAAGATAGAGATAAGTAAAGAATTGGGTCAGGACAGCTTGGAGTTTAATCCTCCCGGCGGAGAGAGCCTGGCAGAAGTGATAGACAGGGTAATACCCGTGTTTACCCAGATTACAGAACAGACTAATGGCAATATTGCCATAGTTGCACATGCCGTCGTTAACCTGGTTATACAGTGCCATTTACTGCAGCAGGATCTGGCCTTGGAGCATTTATTCACTTCCGCTCAGGCTTATGCCCAAGTCAGCGTGATCCAACAATCAAGCAGCATCTTCAGAATTGGAGAAGCAAATCTGTACAAGCAATTGGAACCACAAGGGGCAGTATTGCATTAACTTTGTCGTTGACGCTTGCGGGGTGAGAAAAAGTGGATAATAAAAATAATGAGATAGCTTTTTATGAACAGGGTAAACTTGAACCTTTTACCGGTGAAACCTTGCGTCCGGGCGGGTTCGGGCTGACACGCAAAGCTATTGCTATCTGCCATTTTCCCCCCAAAGCGAAAATACTGGATATTGGTTGTGGCACAGGTGCCACCGTTCATTGCTTGCGGCAGGAATACGGATTTGAAGCTATCGGTGTAGATCCGTCTGAAACTATGCTGCAGAAGGCAAAGGCAAGACCTGTACCGCTTCCGCTTCTTAGAGGCAGCGGTGAAAACTTGCCTTTTCCGGATCAAGAGTTTGACGGAATCCTGATGGAATGTACATTTTCCGTTATGGAAAATCATAAGCAGGTTTTGAGGGAAAGCAGCCGCGTGTTAAAAAATCAGGGCAAATTGATTATCAGCGATTTTTATTATCGCCGGCGTCCTGGTGTGCTGACAAAACTATATTATGAGAAAATACTTGATGAAAATGGTTTCCGGCTGGAATTTTGGGAAGATAATTCGCAGCTTTTAGTGCAGCTTATGGTAGACAATATTTTTCAGGGCCGGAATAATACAGCAGAAGTCCTGTGGCAAAGTATGCTTGCCAAAAGAGAAAACGAAGGCTTAACTAAAGAACAGATAAAAAAATTTAAACCGGGTTACTTTTTATTGATTGCGGAAAAAAATCCCGGTATGATAGAAAAAAATTAACCTAATCCACAACGGCATAGCAAAAAAGTATAAGTTTTTTTAAATTTTTGCTGCGGCGGAGAGGAAGGGTTGTCATGTTTGATCAGGCACGCTTGAGAGAATTACAGGAGAAAGGGTACTGTTGTACGCAAATTGTTTTGCAGATGGGTTTAGAAGATGCCGGGCTGGAGGTTAACCCGGATTTGATTAAGGCAGCTAAAGGTTTGTGTGGTGGGTTGCACTCAGGCTTGGTCTGCGGAATTTTAAGCGGGGCAGCATGTCTCCTTGCTTTATGCATACCTGAAGAATGCGGCAAAGCCATCCCGGAATTAGTAAAGTGGTTTCAGGAAGAATATGAACTTCTTGATTGTGAGGAGATTCTGGCGGGCAACGAACTGAATAAAATGACAAAATGCCCCAAAATGCTAAAAGCTACCTATGAAAAAACCATGGAGTTACTGGAGGATTACGGGTACTGATGTACAGGAAAACGCCCCTTGAAGCCTGGATTGCCGCCAAAATCGGTGTGCAGCAGGAAAGATTAACCTTGGATATTCTTGAGCAATATCAATTGCAAAAAATACGCCAGACTTTGCGTTGGGTAAAAGACAATAGTTTGTTTTACCGCCAACAATTGTATGGTATTGAGCCGGAAGACATAACAGACTTCAAACAATTTAGCAAGCTGCCTTTTACTTTTCCCCGTGATTTACAGGCTAATCCTCATGGATTGGTTTGCACCAGTTTGTCTGAAATTAGTCGTATTGTCACGCTTCAGTCGTCCGGCACAACCGGTCAGCCGAAGCGAATTTTTTTTACGCGCAGCGACCAGGAACTAACTGTTGATTTTTTTGATTACGGCATGCGTAACTTGGTGGAACCACAGGATCGGGTTATGATTCTTTTGCCCTGGCAACGCCCGGGCAGTGTGGGTGATTTGCTCCAAATTGGTCTTAAACGCCTGGGCGCATATCCCATACCGTACGGGCTTGTCACTAATGCCAAAGATGCCATAGAACAGGCATTATTGAACGGAGCCACTGCCATGGTAGGAGTGCCCACACAGGTTTTAACCATGGCGCGTCATGGGGACGGGGCTAAGCTGCGGGGAAAAATTAAGAGTGTGCTTTTAACTACTGATTATGTGCCGGCAGCTATCTGCCGTGCCGTCACCCAGGCATGGCAAGCGAAAGTTTTTAATCACTATGGCATGACTGAGATGGGCTTGGGGGGCGGAGTTCAGTGCCAGGCTCTGGCCGGCTATCATGTACGTGAAGCCGATTTATATTTTGAAATTGTTGATCCGCAAACAGGCCGGGTACTGCCACCAGGTGAAACCGGGGAAGTTGTTTTTACAACCCTGACACGCACCGGTATGCCTCTGATACGTTATCGTACCGGAGATTTAAGCCGCTTTTTAGAAAAGCCGTGCCCGTGTGGCACAATTTTGCGCAGCCTCGATTTAATTAAATACAGGATTTCTGAACGGATAAAAATTGGCGATGAGTTATTGGGTTTGCCCGATTTGGATGAAAAAATTTTTTGTTTCGAGGGTGTCTTAAATTATCACGCCGCCTGCAGGGAAGCAGGCAAAAAAAGAGAACTTTATATAGAGATCCTCACCGCCGAAGGATATAAACTTCCGGAAGAAGCTGTCAAGGATAGTTTGTTAACCCTCCCGGTCATAAAAACGTATTATCCTCAATCCTTGCGCATAAATTTGAAACAAACACAACAAGCCGCAAAATTTTACCTGGGAAGTTCTAAACGTAAAATCTTGCAGGTGTGAAATGTTTTCTTCTTAACGATTTAGTGGTATGATATTGGTATTATTAACAGCAAACAGGATAGCTACAGGTGGACAGGGCTAACTGCAAAGCAGGAACAATTTATCGGCTGTTACAAAGCGCAACCCAATAATTTATCGAAATTTGCAGGATTTTGTCTGGTTTTGGCGAATTTAATCTATAATTTAATATCAGTGTATTACATACAATAAAGATCTCTGTAATATGGAAAATATTTAGTTTTTATAGTTCATAAAGAAGAATAAATGTGTTATCATGTTAGGAAGGGCAAAGGTACAGAAGGTATTGAATATTCCGATAAAATATAGCCGTAGTTTCTGTTTTAGGTTGCCTCTATAACCCCTGAGCAAAGGAGGGTCGTACAAATATACACAAAATCTTCGTTGTAATAAGTCAAGACAAACTAAAACTTAGGGGTGATGTCCAGCGGGGGATTGTAAATTTGGGTTTTGGTTTTGAGTTAAACCGAATTATCAGAAAACGCTTTACTATCTGAAAAGAGAGAGCAAAGGAAGTCTTGTGAGAGCTGATTTATGCTGTTGAGAAACTAAAAGGTTAGGGGGCCTAAAATGCTTTCGTATATTTTGCGCAGATTGTTATGGGGTTTTGTTATCGTAACGCTTGTCTCGCTAATTGTGTTCTTTGCCATACGTTTGCTACCGGGTGACCCGTTGCTTATTTTTATGGCACAGTCACAGGAAATGGGTACTATGAGTCTGGAGCAAATTGAAGCTTTACGTGCCGAGTATGGGTTGGATAAACCTATCATGGTACAGTATGTAAATTGGGTCAAAGACCTCCTGCGAGGCGATTTAGGACTTTCCATCCACTATCGTGAAAATGTTGGCAAGTTGATGCTGGAGCGTCTGCCTGTTACACTGCATTTGTCTTTAATTTCACTGGGCATAAGTTTGCCGCTGGGTGTACTGGCAGGAATGCTGGCGGCTTTGCGCAGAGGTACTTGGATTGACAACGTGGTAATCGTTGGATCATATATCGGTATTGCCATTCCGGTTTTCTGGCTGGGCTACATGCTGATCTTAATCTTTGGTTTGCGTCTCGGGTGGTTGCCCATTGCCGGCTACACTTCGCCCTTTGACAACTTCTGGTTAAGCACAAAACAATTAGTAATGCCGGTGTTCTGTAACTCCATTGCCGGTATCGCGGGTATGGCGCGTCAGATGCGTTCCAGTGTGCTTGAAGTGGCAAACCAGGACTATGTCCGGACGGCTTGGTCTAAAGGT
>JAAYSO010000080.1 GCA_012523945.1 Bacillota bacterium | reverse complement strand
CAGATCCTGATTGGCAAGAGCTTTTGCTTCTGCGTCTTTTACTTTCAAATCAACTAAATGCATCAGCGCATCTTGCTGGATAGTTTCTGCTTCTTCCATTGCCGTTACTAATAATTTCATGTTGTCTGCGCTGAGGCTGTCCTGGTTATTTCTGATGTAGGCATAAAGGTTTTCTATACTTTGCCGGTAAGGCTGCCTGACATCTAAAAAGTCTTTAAAAGCTTTTTCAATTTCTTCCGATTGTTTGCGCTTACTAAACTCGGCAGCCATAACGTTAATTTCGGAAATACCTCTATGTACGTTGGCCAGTTTTTCATTGACTATATCCAGATCATCAGCAAAAATAACCATTTCCCGCGCATTAATTTCCATCTGGTAGACAGTATTTAACATCTTGGAAGTTTCGGAAACGGGCACGGTCATATCTTCATATAATTCCATGTCGCTTTGAGCGATTTCTTCCAGGTTACCCATGCCGATCAGTCCAACAACGGCCGCAATGGCTGCCACTAAAATAAACCCCACCATCATTTTGGTAAAAATCCTGCGATTGGTAAACAGTTTAAACATCTTATCCGCCCCCCTCTACAATTGCAATAACTGCTCTATTTCATCATCAGTTAAAATTTTATTGCAGTCTAAAATTAGTTTGACATCATCTCCCACTTTGCCAATACCTTGAATATAGCGGTTATGACCTTTACTAATTTCCGGAGGGGGTGCAATATCTTTATCGGGAATATAGAGCACTTCAGCTACCCGATCCACCACAAGACCCATATTAATCTCATTCATTTCCACAATAATCACACAAGTCCGGTCATCATACTCTAAAAATGGCTTTTTAAAACGTAACCTTACATCCATAATCGGTATGATTTTGCCACGCAAATTTATAATCCCGCGAATATACTCGGGCAACTCCGGAACTTCTGTGATGGGCTGAACTCCGATGATCTCCGTCACGTACCTGATGGCAATACCATAACAATCATCTTCAATGTAAAAAGTCAGGTATTTGCCTTTGAGCGTGTCCTCCTGCTCAGCCAAATTTTGCTGTTCAAACTCATTCATACCCCATACTCCTTCCTTCTTTTGATATCAACCACAACTTCAGGCTCTCCCCCGGTTAGTTTTGTATAAAACCGCCAATATCCAAGATCAGGCTGATACTCCCATCCCCTAAGAGAGTACAGCCGCCAATTCCCCTGACTCTATGCTTTTTCTGAATATAACTGGGCAGAGATTTCACCACAACTTCCTGTTGTCCTAAAATTTCATCGGCAAAAAGGCAGAGTCTTTGTTCATCATGTTCCACCATCACAAAAATGCCTTCCGCCAAATCGGTAATTTCAGTGGGCAATTGATAGAATTCATGCAAACGAATAATGGGATAGCATTCACCTCGCACCATAATCATTTCGTTGCCGTCCGGATCTTTGACCAGTTTATTTTTCGCCAGACGTACAGATTCACGAATGGAAGTAACCGGAATGGTAAAGCGCGATTTGCCCACATTTATATTCATGCCTTCAATAATAGACAAGGTCAGTGGTATTTTTAAAGTGAAGACGGTACCCTGACCTTCCTGGCTGTCAACGGAAACCGTACCGCCGATAACCTCTAAATTTTTAACCACAACGTCCATACCGACGCCCCGGCCGGAGTATTCTGTCACATTTTCATTGGTAGAAAACCCCGGCAGAAAGACCAGTGAATAAATTTCTTTATCCGTTAATTCTTCTTCCGGTTTTGTTAATAGATTTTGCCGGCGCGCTTTTTCCAGGATTTTTTCTTTATTCAGGCCGCGACCGTCATCTTTTACTAAAACCAAAACGAAACTGCCGGCATGTTTGGCCTCCAGGGTAATGGTGCCACCCTCAGGTTTGCCTTTTTGCAATCTTTCTTCTGCGCTTTCGATACCGTGGTCAATGGCATTGCGAATTAAATGCATGAGCGGATCGGAAAGATGCTCAATGACATTTTTATCTACTTCCGTTTCCTCACCAATAAGCTGCAGTTTTACGTCTTTATTGAGTTTCTTGCTCATATCCCGGACGATACGCTGCATTTTTAAAAAAGTAGTAGTCAGTGGCACCATCCTGACGGACATCACCACTTCCTGGATTTCGTTTGTAATTTTATGCAGCTGCCTGGCGGCCTGCTGGAAACCTGGCAATTCCAAACCTACAAGGTCCGGATTTTGTGTCACCATGGCTTCAGCTATCACCAATTCTCCCACCAGATCCATAAGCTTGTCCAGTTTCGCCACATGTACACTTATCATGCTTTGCGTAGCAGCAGACCCGGCTGCATTTTTATCCTGGTCCCGGGAAGCTGTTTGCACTTGCTGTTCAACTTTTTCTGCTGTCCCAGCGGCGGCATCAGGCTTTTCCGCCTCCCTGCTGCTGTCTGTACTTTCCAGCCGGCGAAATTCCAGCTCTTTTAAGAAAAGTGTATTTAAAAAGAACTGGTGCATTTCCTCATAAGACTTATCAGTGTAGACAACTACTTTAAACCCGTTTTGTCTGATGGCTTCGATGCTATCGTCACTTTCCAAAAGATCTGCCGGCTCATAAAAAATTTCCCCGGCCAAATCCTGTAAGTTATGAATAACAGTAAAGGCCCGGATATTTTCCATCTCACACCCGTCTTCAAAATAGATCACGGCTTCATACCCGGTCAGCTCACCGGCTTTTTTACTGCTTGATACCGGTTGTTTTTCAGCCTTTTCTGCAGCCGCAGGTGCTTCTGCCGTAGCGACAGCCTCTACAACTCCGGCGTTTTCTTCCTTAAGCCGGGTTAAACAGCTATGAATTTTTTCATTTAAATCCGCAACCTCACCGTCTGCTTTGCCGCCCGATTTTAATTTTTCCAGTTCAGATTTAATAAAATCTATCCCGTCAAGAATTAAATCAGAAAGGGCCGAATAATCAACGTTTTGCGGCTTGGCTTCACGCAGAAAATAAAACAGATCCTCCATACCGTGGGCCAAGGAAGATAGATTATTCAACATCATCATGGCGGCAGAGCCCTTAATGGTATGCATGATGCGAAAAATCTCATGAATCGATTCTTCCGAATAAGTGTTGGCTTTTTCACTAATTAAAACTATATTTTCCAACTGCTCAATGTTCTGCTCGGTTTCAAAGAGAAAAATCTCCAGCATTGATTCATCCATAAAATCTTCCGCCAATCATACCGCCTCCTTTACGAAATGATTGTATTTGCCAAAAACCAAACCGAAAATCGGCTGCCTATTTATATTCTATCTGTAGTAAATATCGGAATACTTAAGCAAAACTTAACACTGCTGGCAAGCTTTTCTCACCATCAACAAGCAAGGTTGAAATTACATACTAACCAATGAAAAGACCCGGCGCGAAAAAACATTACTGCGCCGGGTATGTGCTAGTGGTAAGGAAAATTATTTGCGGCTAAAAAAGTCAGGAAATTTTCTGCCAGTTCCGGATCAAATTGTGTACCGGCATGTTTTTTAATTTCTGCCATAGCTTCACCTTTACTTAAAGCCTGTCTGAAGGGCATGTCATGAATCATCATATCGCAGGCTCCTGCCAAAGCAATCATCCTGGCCGGTTTGGGGATTTCTTTTCCTTTCAGACCTTTAGGATATCCCAACCCGTCCCAGCGTTCATGGTGAGCCAGTACAATTTGTGCTAAAGCCATAGTATCATCAAAAAAGTTTAAGATACGAAAACCTACCAGCGGATGGTTTTTCACTTCTTCATATTCTTCTTCCTTTAAAACGCCTGTCTTCAACAAGACGCCTTCATCCAGCACAATTTTACCGATATCGTGATAAAAAGCGGCATCTTTTAAAAGTTTAAGTTCAGCTTCATTTAACTGCAGTTCCCGCCCCCACTCTAAACAAATTTGGCTGACACGTTGAGCATGGGCCATTTCCAGAGGAAACTTTGTGTACAGTGCTTCAGTGATCCATGATAAAAGCCCGGTATAAGTACTGGTGCGGGCCAGTGTCTTTTGCTCATACATCTCATCTTCAGCCCGCTCCAGAGCCAGAATAATATCTTCACTGCTTTCCGTTTTTACGCCGCAGCCAATGGATATACTGCCTTTAACGGTCTGGACTTCCTCCCGGGCCAGTCTGTTTTTAATCCGCTGGGCGATACTTCTGGCTGCAGCCATCTCTGTGCGGGGCAGCAAAATTACAAATTCGTCTCCGCCCCACCGGGCAATAATATCATCTGCCCGGCATACTTCCTTAATTGTTTCTGCCACCTTTTGCAGCAAAAGATCACCAAAAGTATGACCAAAAATATCATTGGCTAATTTTAAACCGTCCACATCCCCCATAATAATGGCAATGGGCAGGTTCCTTGGCACATCTAAACGGCGCATTTCTTCTTCAAAGAAATAACGGTTATAAAGCCCCGTTAAAGGATCATGATAGCATAAATATTCAATCTTTTTTTGCTGTTCTTTTTTCCCGGTCACATCTTTGAAGACCAGCACTACACCTATGGTCCCGCCCCTTTCATTTTTGAT
>JAAYSO010000079.1 GCA_012523945.1 Bacillota bacterium | reverse complement strand
GCTTTGGCGGCAGTAAGCTGTGGCCGGCAGGCGGCTCCGGAAAATGCCGGACAGAATGAAGTTGCGCAAAATAATGAACAAAACAATGAGCAGGTGGAACAAGATACATACCCGCTCGCTGTGACGGATGCTTTAGACAGAGAGATTACCTTGGAGACAAAGCCACAGCGAATAGTTTCCCTGCTGCCGAGCCTGACGGAAATATTATTTGCCCTTGATGCGGGAGATCGTGTCGTAGGGGTGACTTCCTGGTGCAATTATCCGGAAGAAGCCACACAAAAGGACAGTGTGGGCGATTTGTTTAATTTAAGTGCCGAAACCATCTTGGCTTTGCAACCTGATTTAGTTTTGACCGGTCGTAGCCAGACTTTGGAAGAGCAGCTTTCCTTTTTAGAAAATAACGGCATACCGTATATTGTGATTGACCCGCAGACTTTGGCGGAAATTGAAACGGCAATTTTACAAGTGGCGGAAATTATAGACAGTAAGGAAGCAGGTCAAAGATTGGTGGAGCAGATCCAAAGTGACCGGGCTGCTTTTGCGGAAAAAGTGGCGCAGATTCCCCAGGAAGAAAGGGCACGTGTTTTTGTGATGCTTGATACGGAAGTGCTCTTTACCATTGGTGACGGAGAATATTTATCCGAGATGATTGAAGCAGCCGGCGGCATTAATGTGGCTAAAGACTCGGGTCAGGGTTATTTTCAGATTTCCGAGGAAACTTTCTTTACTTTAAATCCCGACGTAATTATTGCCACCTTTCCCATGCGCGAGCAAGTTTTAGCCAGGGATTCCTGGCAGGAAATTGCGGCAGTTAAAAACGGCAGAGTGTATGATGTAGACGGGGATCTCGTTACTCGGCCCGGGCCGCGGATTGTGCAGGGACTGGAAGAACTCTACAATGTTTTTACTGACAGGTAGCTATGAGCAGAAAACGTAAATTATTGCTTTATACGCTCCTTTTGGTTGTGCTGATCATTAGTGTGGTAGCGGCTACTGCCATCGGGGCAGTAGCCATTCCCCCGTCTGAGACGTTGCGCGTCATTGTTTCCCGCCTGACAAATTGGGAACAGTTGACCCAAAATATTCCGGAAACAACAGTTGCTATTATCTGGAACCTGCGTTTGCCCCGGGTGATTTTAGGTGCTCTAATCGGCTCCTCCCTGGCGCTGGCCGGTGTCGGCTTTCAGGGGTTATTGCGTAACCCGCTGGCTGATCCTTTTACCATTGGTGTTTCCAGCGGGGCGGCAACAGGGGCAGCGCTGGCCATGTTTTTGCGCCAACTGACAGGCCTTAATTTTACGCATATGATCCCGGTTTTTGCTTTTATTGGTGCTTTTATAGCTTTATTTTTTGTTTTTAACCTGGCTAAAATTGGCGGGCAGGTGCCTGTGGTAACATTGCTGCTGGCCGGAGTTGTGGTTTCCAGTTTTTTATCCGCCGTGATCTCTTTGCTCATGGTCCTGGCCGGGGAGGATATGCAGGGGATTTTTTTCTGGCTTTCAGGCGGACTGGTGATGCGTTCCTGGCCCCAGTTATGGTTTGTGGCTCCCTATTTAGTTATAGGGTTTCTCATCCTGATTTCTTATGCCCGTGATTTAAACGTGCTTTTGCTGGGAGAAGAGACGGCCATGAACCTTGGCGTCAATGTAGAACAGACGAAAAAGATTCTTTTAGTGGCTGCCTCCCTCATTACGGCGGCGGCAGTCTCTGTCAGCGGCATGATTGGTTTTGTCGGTTTAATTATTCCCCATGCCGTGCGCCTTGTTACGGGCCCAGATCACCGGATTTTACTGCCCACTTCAGCCCTGGTGGGAGCAAGTTTCCTTGTTTGGGCCGATGTGGTGGCCCGCACCGTCCTGTCACCGCAGGAAATACCTGTAGGAATCATCACGGCTTTTGTGGGTGCTCCGTTTTTCATTTACTTATTGCGCAAAAAAAAGAAAGAAATACGTTTGTGAGGACGATATGAAAATTGAAATTAGTGATTTAACATTCACATATGGGGAACACGCGGTTTTGCGCGGGGCTACTTTCTCTGTACCTACCGGCAGTTTTTTAGGTATTATCGGACCTAACGGCAGCGGAAAGACCACCATGCTGAAATTAATGTCACGCCTGCTTAAACCTAAAGGCGGCTGTATTCTGCTGGGGGAGCGGGCACTGGAGGAATTTGGGCATAAGGAATTGGCGCGAACCATGGCGGTGGTGGCGCAGGATACAACTGCCGCTTACCAGTTTACGGTGGAAGATATAGTTTTAATGGGCCGGGCTCCCTATATCGGCCGTTTTCAGTCGGAAACCACTGAAGATTATAGGATTGTTCACCATGCTTTGGAAATCACCGGCTGTACACATCTGCGCCACCGTGCCGTTACCGAATTAAGCGGCGGCGAAAGACAACGAGTCATGATTGCCCGGGCTCTGGCGCAGGAACCGCAGGTTCTACTGCTGGATGAGCCCACATCTCACTTGGATATTGGCTACCAGCAGGAAATACTTGATCTGGTAAAAAAGTTAAGTACTGTAGACGGACTCACAGTGGTTGCCGTATTACACGATTTGAATCTGGCAGCCTACTACTGCCATGAACTGGTGCTGCTGCATCAGGGGAAAATTAAGGCCTGCGGACTGCCGCAGGAAGTAATAACGGTGGAAAATATTGAAGAAGTTTACGGGACGCGCGTTCTAGTGACGCCCCATCCTGTTTTTGGTACGCCGCAGATTTCACTGCTACCGGGAATACTCAACCGGCATAAGGAGCAAAAGGCACCTCACCTGCATCTGATTGCCGGGGGCGGCAGCGGCGGTGAATTAATGCGTGATTTAAACGAAGCAGGTTATTACTTAACTACCGGGGTCTTAAATGTGGGAGACAGTGACTGGGAAGCGGCGCGGGCCCTGGATATCCCTGTCATTGCCGAAGTTCCTTTTTCCGGCATTACGGAAGAACGTCACCGGGAAAACCTGGCTTTAGTTACTGAAGCCTCGGCAGTAATTGTGGCGGAAATACCTTTAGGGCACGGCAACCTGTTAAATCTGCAGGCTGCTTTGGCGGCGGCGGAAGCGGGAAAACCTGTCTATCTTCTGGAAGAAAAGCAGCAAAACAGGGATTTTACCGGTGGAGCGGGAGCGCAACTTTTGGCAGCAGTAAAGGAAAAAGGGATTGTGGTGAGAGAAAAAACACGGCTGTATCAATTGTTAAAGGATGAATATCCCTTAGAAACCTTTGGGGTCGAGAAAAAAGGTGCTGCACACTAAAAGAAGGAAGGTTTTACGGATGGAAGCACCGCCGGCAGGCAAACAATCTGCAGTCATTATGATTCAGGGTACTGCTTCCCATGTGGGTAAAAGTATGATTGCCACGGCTTTGTGCCGTCTTTTTGCCCGGCACGGTTACCGCACCGCCCCTTTTAAAAGCTGGAATATGTCTGTCAATTCCTATACCACGGACGGCGGGGAAATAGGAGTCGGGCAGGGGCAGCAGGCAGAGGCTGCAGGAATTAAGGCTACTGTGGCCATGAATCCGCTTTTAATTAAACCGTCTGCCCCGGGACAAGTGCAGGTAATTGTGCGGGGGCAGGTACATAAAACAATAGATTCAGGTGCTTACAGGAAAGAAAAACTACATGACTTTTACCTGCAGATTATTGAGGAATCCCTGGCAGAACTGCGCCGGGAATATGAGATTATTGTCATTGAAGGTGCAGGCAGTCCGGCAGAAATTAATCTGCGGGAACAAGATGTGGCCAATATGAAAACTGCCCATTTGGCAGGCGCACCTGTGCTTTTGGTGGGAGACTTAAGCCGCGGCGGTGCCCTGGCGGCGGCCCTGGGAACTTATCTGTTACTTCCACCGGAGGACCGGGCTTTACTTGGCGGTTTTATTTTCAATAAATTTGACGGTGACAGCAAAAAACTTGAGACTTTTACGCAGATTTTAAGTAAAAAAACAAAACTGCCGGTGCTGGGGGCAGTGCCGTATGTAAAAAATTTAGGCCTTGCCGAAGAAGACGGTGCCACAGACAGGACAAGTCAACACAGTGAAACTGCAAAGTCTGAATCAAACAGGCAATATAACAGGTTGGCGGATGTGGTGGAAGTTGCACTGAACCTGCCGCTCCTTTATGATTTAATGGGGCTGGCCGGGCCGCGGAAGGAGAGTAACTAATGGGCGCAGTTTTAATGGTACAGGGGACTGCTGCAGGAGCAGGGACAAGCATTATCTGTGCTGCCTTATGCCGGCGGTTTTTGCAAGCCGGTTATAGTGTTGCGCCCTTTGGTGCTCAAATGCTTGGCAAAAACATCATGGCACAGGAGTCCGGACTCATAAGCCGGGAACAGTTTCTGCAGGCGGAAGCGGCCGGCATTAAGCCTGACAGCAATTTACAGCCGGTGTTTCTCTTGAAAAATCATAACGAGTACGATTTATACATACACGGTGAAAAAATAGACACTTTAACCCGGCAGGAGTTGCAAAAAAAATACAGGCAAAAAATTTTGACGGTAGCCCGGGAGGCGCTGGAAGCTTTATGCAGCACCTATGATTTAGTGGTTGTGGACGGCGGCGGCAACCCGGGAGAAAATAATTTTTTACAGCAGGAAATCATTACTTTAGACATCAAAGAAAAATACAAAGCGCCGCTTCTTGTAGTGGCCGATATTGAATGGGGCGGGATGTTTGCTTCTGTGGCCGGCACTTTTGCCTTGCTATCGGCAGCGGAAAAGGCACAAGTGGTCGGTATCATCGTCAACCGCTTCCGCGGACTGCGGGAAAGCTTACAACCGGGACTGGTAATGCTGGAAGATTTGGTACAGAAACCGGTTTTAGGTGTTTTAGGCTATTACCCGCAACTACCTGTTGTCACAGCACCGGATTTTGCTGACGGCAAAGAAAGAGAAGTTTTCTACCTGTTACTGTCATCAGCTTTACAGGAGGATGTGGATTTAAGTTTTACCAGGCACTTACTGGCTTGACGCCGAAGGGAAGGGGAGCTCTAAATGGAAGATTCACAACTGGGTAAATTTGTACTTATCACCGGCGGCGCCCGTAGCGGCAAAAGCCGCTTGGCGGAAAAGATTGCCCACCGGTCAAAGGGTGCGGTGGCTTATATTGCCACGGCGGAAGTTTTAGATGAAGAAATGGCCCATAGAGTGGCGCAACACCAGGCAAGCCGGCCGCAAAACTGGGTGACCATTGAAGAAACTTTAGATCTGGTTAATGCACTGGAACAGGTACCGCCACAAACGGAAACTGTTTTAATTGACTGTCTCACTGTCTGGCTGACAAATTGCCTTCTGGCCGAGTATGAGGAAGGCTTCACTACAGAGGAAGTAAAGAAAGTGGAAGCCGGGATTCAGGACAAGCTGGCTCATTTTTGCCGGGAAGCAAAAAACAAACCGTTTCGGATCATTGTGGTCACCAATGAAGTAGGTTCCGGGGTTGTGCCGGATACGCCTTTGGGTCGGATTTTCCGTGACATTGCCGGTCGCGCCAACCAACAGGTGGCGCAAGCCGCCGATTCAGTCTGGCTGGCAGTGGCAGGTTACCCGCTTTGTGTAAAAGAATACGGAAAGGCAGGTTTATAATGCACCGCTTTTTTTTAGCCATGCGCTTTTTAACTGTATGGCCCTTTGACAGTGACCGGGAAATTACTGAGGCAGACCTGGTAGGCTCCACCGTTTATTATCCGCTGGTGGGAACCATTCTGGGTTTTGTACTGTATTTTTTGTGGCTTGGGTTTAATACTATCGGGACCACTTTTATAGCCGCCACCCTGACGGTGGCTTTTTGGGAACTTATCACGGCAGGACTGCATCTTGACGGCCTGATGGATACTTTTGACGGTTTAGGAGTGCGCGGCAACAGGGAGAAAAGACTGGCGGTCATGAAAGACAGCCGTGTAGGTGCCTTTGGCGCCCAAGTCTTATTTTTTGCCATGGCGGTGAAAATTGCCGCCGTTGCAGGTTTGGAGGCAGAAAATGCTTTGCTTTTAGTTTTAGCTCCCCTGGCGGGGCGGACGGCCATGGTAGCCTTAATGGCAACATGTCAATATGCCCACAATAATCCCGGCTTGGGAAAAACTTTTGCCGATTTAACCGGGACCAAACAGTTGGCGATAGCTTTAGTTTTATACTTACTTTGTGGCTTTGCCCTTTGTGGACTGCAAATATTTCTGTTTACCGCCTGCTGTGCACTTTTCTTTTTTCTCTGGCGTTATTTTCTCCTGGTGAATTTCGGCGGTGTCACCGGCGATCTTTTAGGTGCTACCTGCCAGTTGCTGGAGATTGCCGCTTTAATTTTTGTGTTAATTCTATTTTAGAAGAAAGCAGCCTAAGGGCGTTAAGGAGTAATTATGCGTCTTATTTTTGTACGTCATGGTGAAACACTTTGGAACAGGCAGTTAAAAATCCAAGGCAAAAGTGATGTGCCTTTATCAGAAAAAGGTGTACGGCAGGCGCAACT
>JAAYSO010000078.1 GCA_012523945.1 Bacillota bacterium | reverse complement strand
TTAATTGACAGGAACAGATCCAAACACGGTAAAGCCCGGCCCTTTTTAATCTGGATGGCATTGCCTGCCATTATCTCCATGGCAGCCACGTTCTATGTGCCCAACTTTACGGAAACGGGCAGGGTTATTTATTCCTTAATTACTTACAACCTCATGGCCTTTTTCTACCTAACCTGTCTGGCCCTGCCGCTGCAGGCACTGGTCTCCCTCATTACCCCCGACGGCAGGGAAAGATTGCGTCTAAGTCAACTCTGGGGCTTCTTTTCCACCGGTAGTGCAGTAATTGTCAATTTCTTTGCCAATAATATTATCCTGGCCCTGGGCGGCGGCACCAGAGGTTATTTTCTCTACTTTACCATCATGGCCGTTATCGGCGTGGGCCTGATTTCTGCCTGTTACCTGCTGACAAAAGAAAGGACTGAAGGCTCACAGGAAGAAAAAGTACCCCTTAGGGTTGGCGTCAAATGTATTATGCAAAATAAATACTGGTGGATTGCTTCCGGTATTTATTTAATGACCAGCCTGGTCCCCTCTGCCTGGGCAGCCACGGCTTACTACTGTATTTACTGGCTTGAGGGTGCCGTTGATTTCGGGCACGTGATGTCCCTGTTATGGGGCGGCATTACCATAGGCATTCTCCTTTTTGTCCCCATTTCCGCCCGGGTGGGCAAAGCTTATTCAGCAGCCATCGGTATCGCTATGCAAGCCTTTGGCGGCATTCTCCTCTGGCTGGCTCCCACTTCCATCCCCATGCTCTGGATCTCCACTGTTTTCCGTTCCGTGGGTGTGGGCGGCCTTTCCGGCAATATGAATGCTATGCTGGCCGATGTAGTGGAATACGGCGACTGGAAAACGGGAGTCAGGACAGAAGGTTTAGTTTACAGCGGCGCCAGTTTCGGCGGCAAGGTGGGCACCGGCCTGGGCGGCGCCATTGTAGCAGCCCTGCTTGCCTGGGGTGCTTATGTGCCGCAGGCAGCCACCCAGGCCCCTAAAGCCATGGCAGCCATCAAGTACGCCTTTATTGCCTTCCCCTTTATTGGCTCCTGCCTTATTATTGTGATGCTTCTGCTGTTTAATGTGGAAAAATTAATGCCGCAAATTAAAAAAGACCTGGCTGAACGCCGGGCGCAAAAAACCGTTTAAACAACCAAAAAGTGCTGCCACAAGGCGGCACTTTTTTTACTTCCACTGAATAAAAGCGTGACAAAAATCTGCAGTTATTGCCAAATTATTAAAAAACGTCTTTTAGAAATCTTTAAGCTTGCCGCCCCCATATATTTATGGTATGTTAGGCACACCCAATAGTGGCAAATTTCTGCAAAATTAAACACTATGGGCTTGTGCCTGAGGTGGTTAGATGCTCAGACCCAAAACAATTTTTTATAACACTTTCAGTAAGTTGGCCCTGCTTTTGTTGGTTACCACCTTTTTAATCGTGGCCGTAGTCATTATGCAGAATTTGCGCTTTTATTATCAGGAAATAGACAGGCATTATCTTGAGCTTTTACATTCATACAGCAGCGATATGGAAGCCCGCATTAACGCTGTCACCGTCATTCCCCGCTTACTGTCCCAACATGCAACGTTACTGCTTGATAACGGAGACTCCCGGGAAAAAGTTCTAAAACATCATTATGAAGCCGCCGACGACAGTTTAGAAAGTATTGCTCTTTTTACTTTGGACGGCAGTCTCCTGGCAGCCTGGCCGCACAACCTGCCGGGATTTTCCGCCACGGAAGTTATGTATTTAAAAAAGTACCTGGACAACGGGAAAAATTTTGTTCGCTTAGCGGGCAAAGATTATATTCTCATGCCTGCCCTCCACCCCCAGACCGGGGAAACGGCAGGTTTAATTGTGACAGCGCTTAATTATACAGACGGTTTAATCATGTCTTCCATCCAGGCTCATTCCAGTGAAAATATAAATGTCTTTGTCATGGATGAGAAGATGAGTTTGCTTGCCCATAACAACCCCGACCATGTGGGTGAAGCTTTGCCGGATATGGAAGTAACTCTCAATCATGACGGCAGAAAATTAACTTTGGCGGAAGCCCTGAATAGCAGCACGACCTCGGTTCAGATCATGGAATACATGTTTGCTGGCACCCACCGTCGCGGTTTTTACCTCCACAACCCGCACTTTAACGTCTATTTTGGCATCAGCCGTGCCAATATTTCCAACACAGAAGTTCTGTTCTATTTATGGCGGGAATTCGGCTTAATTTTAATTACCGTCTTCAGTATATTAACCCTGTTAAGCATCTCCATCACCAAAAGTATTACCAAACCTATTTACCGGCTGGAAAACCATGCTTATAAAATCGCCAAGCACCACTACATCCCTCCCTTTGATGCCAGCGATGAAGCAAAGGAATTGGCAAATTTGCGTTCTGCCATTGAATCCATTGCTTCTTCTTTAGATACGGCTTATTTTACCGTCATCAGTGCTTTAACCAAAGCCATGGAAATGAAAGATGAATATACACAAGGCCATGCCCAGCGGGTAACGGAGCTGGCTTTAAGCATCGGCAAAGAAATGGCCCTGCCGCCGCAGGACATGCTAAACCTGCAGTATGCAGCCATCCTGCACGATATCGGTAAGCTGGCCATTGCCGATGAAATTTTACTTAAACCGGGCAAACTAACCCCCACGGAAAGGAAAGTTATTCAACAGCACCCCCTCCTGAGCGAGGAACTTGCCTCCACTTCCCCCTTCCTCGGGGAAGCTCTGGCCGGCATCCGCCATCATCATGAACGCTACGACGGTACCGGCTATCCTGACGGCCTCAAGGGAGAGGAAATACCTCTTCTGGCCCGTATTATTGCCGTGGCCGACGCCTATGACGCCATGACCACCGCCAGGCCGTACAAGGCGGCTTACTCTCACCGGCAGGCCGTTTGGGAACTGCACTACTGCAGCGGCACGCAATTCGACCCGAAAATTGTCCAGGCCTTTTTGCGCGCCACACAAAAGTACCAGACTAAAGCCGGCTAAATACACAATTTGTTAACAAACCATTAACAAGCTATCCACAAGTTATCCACAATCTGTGCATAACTTTATGTTAAGTGTGACCAGGACGCATTTTTCCTGCCTTTTTCACCCCCTTGTGGACAAAAAACGCACATATACACAAAAATATCCCCATTTTATCCACAAAATTCGTCATTTATCCACAGAAGTTGTGGATAAACTGTCTCTGGATAACCTGTGGATAAATCCATCATTATAACGAAAAAACTTCCAAGTACATCTTTACCTGGAAGTTTTTTTGTCGGATATTAAACTATATGTTTTACTTTGCCAGCAGCTCATCAAGTTTATCCTGTTTAAAACCTACCACCACATCATCACCGATTTTAATTATCGGAACCCCGGTAAAACCCTGGCTGATGAGTTCTTGGCGGGCTTCACGATCTATGCTCACGTTTTTCTCCGTAAAAACAATCCCTTTTTGTGTGAGATAATCTTTGGCCGATACGCAATGGGGACAAGTATTGCTGGTATAAACAATAACTTCTTTATTCATGCCTGATCCTCCTTGTTTTCTGACCTTTTAACTACATTATTACCATTTTTACCTTTTACTTGTCAAATTATTTTTGCCTCTCTAAAAATGGTCAGATGCTACCCTTACCAACTGCGGGAACTGCCCCCACCACCGCTGCTGCCGCCGCCTCCGCTGCGCCCGCCGCCCCAGCCGCCACCACCGCCGCGGTGACCGCCCCGGCCAACAGAGCGCAAAATAGCCAAAGTAATGACACCACCGGTAAATTTAAAGTCCAGTAAAATCAAAATTACAATACCGATCAGACCAAAGACGCTAAAGGGGTTAAAGGATTCCCGCTGCTGCTCCCGGACAGGTTCCGTGTAAGGCAATTCCACATTGTCAAAACCATATTCCTGGTAAATTTCCCCCACGATGACCTCAAAACCGTTGCGTATACCGGAACTGTAATTGCCTTCACGAAAATAAGGCACCATGTACTGATCCTGGATCCTGCCGGTTTTACCGTCAGGCAGTGCTCCTTCCAAACCGTAGCCCACTTCAATACGCGCTTGCCGGCCACCCACATCCAGCAGGATTAAAACCCCGTTATTTTCTTTGGCCGAGCCGATACCCCACTCCCGGAAAAGACCGGTGGCATACTCCTCGAGCACAGCACCGTCCAAACTGGCCACGGTTACCACTACCACTTGCGCAGTGGTGGCTTCTTCCAAAGCCTCCCCCAACATTTCCAGGTAGGCTTTAGTCTGGGCGTCCAGGACCCGGGCAAAATCATTCACATAAAAAGCAGGTTCCGGCTGCGGGTATTGTGCTGCAAAAACTACGGCAGTCAGGTTTACGCAGCACAAAAAGAGAATAAAAACTGTTATGCGCTGACGCAACGGCAATCGCCCCTTAATCTCCAAAGATTTCTCCTACATCAGGAGCTTCCCTGCTCTCCGGTGCTGCTTCAAAGTAGTCCGCCCGCTCAAAACCAAAGATGCCGGCTACAATATTGGTGGGAAAGCGCCGGATGGTAGTGTTGTAATCACGCGCCACTTCATTATAATCACGCCGGGCGGTGGCAATGCGGTTTTCCGTACCGGCCAGCTCATCCTGCAGTTGAATAAAATTCTGGTTTGCTTTCAGTTCCGGATAATTTTCCGCAATGGCCAGCAGCCGGGACAGGGCACTTGTCATTTGCGCGTCGGCTGCAGCCGCTTCCGCCGGGGTGCCGGCACCGGCCAGCTTGGCTCTTGCTTCTGCCACCTGGGTAAAGACTTCTTCTTCATGGGCGGCATAACGTTTCACCGTTTCCACTAAATTAGGGATTAAATCACTTCTTCTTTGCAACTGGTTATCAATTTGGCTGTAAGCTGTTTCCACTGCCTCATTTTTACTTACCAGGCTATTGTAAGTACCAATAAGGCTGAACCCTACAATTGCCAACACCACAATAATCCCGATTAAAATTGCAGTACCTTTTCTCATGCTCATTCCTCCTCATATATCTTGTCAAACAGACTATATCGTTTCCCTTTATAATATTCAGTAAGTTTTTACCCCGGAAGTTTTTGTTTTTTTTACTTTATCAAAAACTAGGGTAAAAGTAAACTATTGGTCCCAAAAGTCCGGCTGTGGCGAAAACTTTTCCCCGGTGGAACAAAAAACCAAAACCCTGCGTCTATAGAAACAGCAAAAAGGATAAGGAGGAAGATTATGCCGAAAAAAATTATTAAGCTTGCTTTAATTTGTACCTTTTTAGCCGTGATTTTTGCTGCCGGAGCCCTGGCAGCCCAGGATACTCTTTTACCCATAAGAGATGATTTCTACCGGGAAAGTTACATTCAAGAATACGGCGAAGCAATTTACCTGCGCCACCGGGAAGTGGATGCGGCCCTCTTTGGGGAATACGCCGGCGCCCTTGCCGCCCAAGGTATAACAGTCACCCATACCGGACCTTTCCGTGATTATGTGGAAATAGGTATTACTCCCTATACGGAGGAAAATGCCGGGTTTATTTATTCCCTTTTAGGTCGGGAATTGCTGCAAGTGGTGGAAGGCCAACCGGCCCACTTGCTGCCGGCTGCCGCAAGTGATACGGCTCTTTTACAGCAGCAAATTGCCAAGCTGGAAGAGGCTTTGGCGGCCAAGGACGCCCAGACGGCAGTAAAAACCTGGGCGGAAGGCGTTAAAACCAGAAACGGTGCCCTGCAGTACGCCCTGCTGACCCCCGGTCTAAAAGCAGTAATGTATGATGAACTTTCCTTTGGCGGCACCTGGACCACAGGCACCTCCAGCCCCTGGGTAGAAGAGTATGAGATCATTACAACCAAAGTTGCACCGCAAAAAAGAGAATTCCAGGTGATCTTTACTTACACCGATTCCACCAAGAGCAGGCAAAAAGTCACAGACACTGTCACCGTGGTCCAAGAGGGCGAAAACTGGTTTTTGGACAGCATTAACGACAAAAAAGACACTTTAAGCGAGATTAATTTTACTAAAGGTTGCTACCGGCCCGATTTTAACACCCTGCCGGCGGAGATTAAAAGCTGGGTGGAAGCTTCCCGCCTCACTGCCGGCCTCCGGGAGAAAAATTATCACGGCCACAGATTTGTCCTGGTCACCGCCGGGGAAAAACCTACAGGCGGCTATGCCGTGGAGATCAAGGAAGCCACGGCCAAGAGCGGGCAGCTGGAGGTAAAAGTGCAAATGACCGCTCCGGGTAAAGACGATTTTGTCACCACCGCCCTCACCTATCCCTTTGATTTAGTGATTGTGGCGGAAAAAGAACTGCCCTTACGTTTAGTGGAACTGGATTAAAACTTTAGCCTGCCGCCGGCAGGCTTTTGCTTTTCCTCCCGCCACACCTTGGTTATTATGGTAATTACTGTTATAATAGTAAATGGCTCTGTCTTTTGAGCACAGCAAGTAAGAAAGGAAAGTCAGCATGATTATTCTCAAAGGAAAGTATAATGAGGCAACCGTCTATACTGATAACCTGGAAGCAGAAGCCAAAGCACAAAT
>JAAYSO010000077.1 GCA_012523945.1 Bacillota bacterium | reverse complement strand
GTTGCTTCCGCCATGCCGGTGGTGACGCAAATTGCGGTGGAAGCAAAGCTGCCTGTTTACGTAGGAGCAGATTCCATGGTGGCCGACGGGGGTCTGGCCACATACGGCATTAATTACACCACTTTGGGTAAAGAAACAGGAAAAATGGCGGCCGAAGTGTTAAAGGGAGCAAACCCGGGTGAGATTCCGGTTAAGACTTTTGAAGATGTGGAAATCTATTTGAATTTGGATACTGCTACCAAAATCGGGGTAGAGGTGCCGGAAGAAATTTTAGAGCAAGCACATGTGTTTTAGTGAAATTTTAAAGTAATTGGAGTAGGAAAAATGAGTTTTTTAGCAGTAATTTCTTCAATTGAATTAGGGCTCATCTATGCTGTTATGGCTTTAGGTGTCTTTATTTCTTTTCGTACGCTTAATATGCCTGATTTAACTGTTGACGGCAGTTTTGTTTTGGGTGCCGCAGTCGTTGCCGTATACTGCAGCGGCGGCGGCAACCCATATCTTGCCTTGTTTTTTGCTTTTGTGGCCGGGCTTTTAGCCGGCAGTGTCACCTCATTATTAAATACAAAACTGGGGATACAGCCACTTTTAGCAGGGATTTTAGTAATGCTGGCCTTATATTCAGTCAACCTGCGGGTGATGTCGGGCAAAGCCAATATTCATTTAATGGATTCTGCCTCCATTTATCATCTTTTTGCTGATAGTGTTCTGGGCCGGTACAATAAATTAATTGTGGCTCTGATAGCCATTGTCATTGTATTTATTTGTTTATATTTATTTTTGCAGACTCGTTTAGGTTTTGCCCTGCGTGCCACCGGTGATAATGAGCAGATGGTAAGGGCTGCCGGTATCGATACTGACAAAATGAAACTGATGGGACTGGCACTGGCCAACGGGCTGGTGGCTACTTCAGGCGGGATGATTGCCCAGTACCAGTCGTACACAGATGCCGGTATGGGACTGGGTATGGTGGTTATTGGCCTGGCCTCCGTCATTATCGGGGAAGTAGTCTTTGGCACTAAACCTTTACTGCGCCGGCTGATTGCCGTCGTTTTGGGGGCAGTACTATATCGCTTCATTATTGCTTTTGCCCTGGCCTCCGGCATGCCGGCCACTGATTTAAAACTTGTTTCCGCCGTCATTGTGGCCGTTGCCATGTCCACAGGGGCGCTGAAAAGAATTTATCACAAATATTTCCGCCAACCTAAAAACAAAGCGAGTGTATGAAGATGCTAAAGATTAAAGGCTTAACGAAAAAATTTAATCAGGGTACCATTGATGAAAAAGTGGCTTTAGCTCAGGTTGATCTGGAGCTGGCTGCCGGTGAGTTTGTTACGATAGTAGGCAGTAACGGGGCAGGTAAATCAACCCTTTTAAACTGTATTGCCGGAGTGCATGAAGCTGATAGCGGCAGGATTTACCTGGATGGCGAAGATATTACAGACCTGCCTGAATGGCAGCGTGCGCGCCAAATCGGCAGGGTTTTTCAGGACCCCCTGGTGGGAACGGCGTATGATATGAGCATTGAGGAAAATTTGGCCATTGCTTACGGCAAACAGAAAAAACTGGGACTGCAGCCCGGATTAAACAAGCAGGATCAGGAGTTTTTCCGCCGGCAACTGGCTCAGCTTGGTTTAGGTTTGGAAGGCCGCCTCAAAGATAAGGTGGGCCTGCTTTCCGGTGGGCAGCGTCAAGCGCTGACACTTTTAATGGCCACCATGGTGCAGCCTAAATTACTGTTACTAGATGAACATACAGCATCATTGGATCCGGTTACCGCCCAAAAAGTTCTGGCTTTAACGGAAAAAATAATTACTGAACATCAATTGTGCACCCTGATGATTACCCATAATATGCAAGAGGCTTTAACACTAGGGACGCGTACCATTATGATGGACCGGGGAAAAATTATGCTTGATTTGCAAGGGGAAGCCCGGGCGAAAATGACTGTGGAAGACCTTGTGACTGAATTTGCCCGCAAAAGCGGCACCCAGTTAAGCAATGACCGCATGCTGTTAAGTTAAAGCGGGCGCCCGTTTGCAAGGTAAGAGATTAAAAACAGGCTGCCGGCACCGCAGTGCCGGCTTATATCTTGAAGAAAAGTTGTGTCCCGTGGGATTTTAGGGTATTGTGTCAAATAATTAAAAAATCATAACATTTTTCTGTTATTTGCAGGAAAATTTGTACAAAGATGCGAATAGCTTCTTAGCAGTATGATCAACTCCGGAAAGACAAGTAGAGTCGTCGACTTTTTGATCCTTTAATGCTTTTAAAGGAGGGTGAGTGTGATCATCAAAATTTTGGTCGTTGAAGATTTTGAAGCGGACCTATCCCAGCTCAAAAGCTTGTTAGGCAAGTATGAGGTTTTTACCGCTAACAGTTGTGCTGAAGCTCTGCAAGTAATTGAAAAGCAGGACATAGGTTTAGTGATGCTTGACTTAACTGCGGCTGCCATAGATGGGCTGAAACTGTTGCGCGAACTGAAATCTAAACGGCAGGGCAAAAAGCTGCAAACAATCATTATTACCGATCCTACCGAGCCGGAAAAAGAAATTAAAGGGCTGGAACTTGGTGCCGTGGACTATCTCAGAAAGCCTTTAGAACCCGGGTCTGCTTCAGCCAGGATTAATGTGCACCTGGAACTTTTGCGCCTGCGGCAAATGGCGCGAAAAATATTATATGAAAAAGGGCTGACTTTTGATACTATTTTTGACCAGGCACCGATAGGGATTTCCATACTATATAAAGATGAACCAACGGCCAAAGAACCATATTTAATTAAAGTCAACCATGAACTGGAAAAAATCCTCGGCAGATCCAGAGAGGAATTTGTCAGTCTCGGCTGGGAAGCCATTACTCATCCCGACGATCTAAAGCAGAGCCAGGAAAATTACGCCAAACTTCTTGACGGTAAAATTGACTGCTATGCAATGGATAAACGCTATCTTAAGCCGGACGGATCAGTTGTTTGGGTACATATAACTGTGGCCCCTTTAGTATTGGCCGACGGGCAGCAAAGCGGTCATATCTGTTTGGTACAGGACATTACAGAGCGCAAGCAGATAGAAGAAGCTTTACGTGAAAGTGAGCGCAGCAAGTCTGTGTTGCTTGCCCACCTCCCCGGTTTGGCCTATCGTTGCTATTATGATGATGAGTGGACCATGCAGTTTGTTTCCGCCGGCTGCTATGAGTTAACCGGTTACCACGCTGAAAGTCTTTTATACAATAGAGACCTCTCTTTTAATGATTTAATTGCACCGGAATATCGCCTGCTCCTGCGAAAAGAGTGGGAGCACGTGATTAAAAACAGGCTGCCCTTTAGTTATGAATATGAAATTATTACGGCACACGGGCAAAGAAAATGGGTGCTGGAGATGGGGCAGGGCGTTTTTAATGAGCAAGGCGAAGTAGAAGCGCTGGAAGGAATAATTCTGGATATTTCCGACCGGAAAAAAATTGAGAATGAACTTAAATATAATACCGCGCATAACATTTGGACAGGCTTATATAACCGCCGGTATTTAGTCAACCTTTTACTTGATGAGGCCAAAAGAAAAACCCGGGATAACAGAGCATTAGTAGGCATAAACTTAAGTGCGGTACAATCCCTGACCATAGCATACGGGTTTCATTATACACAGGATTTAATTAAACAGATAGCCAGTGC
>JAAYSO010000076.1 GCA_012523945.1 Bacillota bacterium | reverse complement strand
CCCAAAAGGGAGGAATAATTTAATGACCACTGCAATTTATCCGGGAAGTTTTGATCCTCTGACTAACGGTCATCGGGACATTATCGACCGGATCAGCCGAGTTTTTGACAAAGTTATTGTTTCCGTTTTGGAGAATCCACGTAAGAGACCATTGTTTACCATTGAGGAACGAGTGGAAATGTTGGAGCTAATAACCGCCAAGTATAAAAATGTGGAAATTGATTCTTTCCACGGCCTTCTGGTAGACTACGCCCGTAAAAAAAAATCCGATATTATTGTTAAAGGTTTGCGCTCCACAGGTGATTTTGAGTTTGAGTTTCAAATGGCACTTATTAATCATAAGTTGGCGCCTGCGGTGGAAACTATGTTTATTATGACGAACAGCGAGTTTTCCTATATTTCCAGCAGTATGGTGAAAGAAATTGCTTATTATGGCGGCGATATTTCCTCACTGGTACCGCCGGAGATTCATGAAAAAATTTTGGCAAAGATAAAGGCTAACGTCGAAAAACTGCAACTCTAACTGACCGGGAAAGATTTATCACAAGACCCAACGCCAAAAGTCCCATGCTGACGAAAATAAAGAGCCGGCTCATCTGTACTGTCCGCTGCAAAAATGTGAGGTTGCTTTGCGGCAAGAAAGCAGCAAAAACCGGCAAAGATGTAACGGCGGAAAAGGGGCCCATTAAAAGCCAGGTAAAAGCAGCCGCCAGTACGGCATGAAGTATCCGGGCAAAAATAAAGGGTGTAATTTTTAAATCTGTATCACTAATTACACTGGCCACCTGTCCATGGACGGAAATACCGCTCCAAGCAATGATGGCACTTGTGGTCATAATTTTTTGGCTGAGCGGTACGATGGCAGGGGCTTTACTCACCAATTCACAGCCTAAATCAACTTCAAAAATACCGCTGATGATGGCAGGGACAAGGCTACTGTCCAAGCCTAAAGGCCCTAAAATTTTCATTGCTGCCATGCCTAATATATCTACCAGACCGAGAACGGTAAAGAGACGAATAATGACGGAAAACAGGATGATAAAACCCCCCACCAGTAAAAGACTGTTGATGGAATTGCGGATGGCGTCTCCCATCAGTTCACCAAAATTACGACCGTCATTTTGGCGCGCCGTGTATAAAGCATTAACGGCCCGGCCCAAGATGCTGTCTCTTGTTCTTTTTTCAGGCAGTTGAGGTTCGTTCTTGCCGTAAAAACGTAAAAACAAGCCTGTGGTTATACTGGAAAGATAGTGGGCCGCCATGATGGTAAAACCAACCTGCGGCAGACCCAACATACCTACGGCTACGGCGCCGCTCATAAAAAGCGGGTCGGCAGTATTGGTAAAACTCATTAAACGTTCACCTTCTGTTTTGGTGCAGATACCATCGCGACGCAGACGTGCTGATAAAATGGCACCAATAGGGTAGCCGGAGGCTAAACCCATGGCCATGACAAAGGAACCTTCACCCGGTACGCGAAAAAGCGGCCGCATTAATGGTTCCAGCAAGACACCGAGGCCATGGACGACACCCAGACCCATCAGTAATTCAGAGCCGATAAAAAAGGGCAGTAGAGCAGGGAAGACCACATGCCACCAGATCTCCAGCCCTTTTACAGCTGCACCGAAAGCTTCTTCCGGGAAAAAAACCATGGAAACTGTAATCCCAACGGCAAGAGCAGCAGGAAGATATGCCCTCATGCGTTCTTTAGTCAGAAAATTAGTTTTCATATTCCCTCCCGCAGTAGTAATAATCAGGTAACATTAATATATATAGTTAAAATTGCGGGAGTATACCGAATTCGAGGTGAGTCCCATGGGCAGTGAGCAAAAAAAAATCGGCCTGGCTTTGGGTGGCGGTTCAGCGCGCGGTTTTGCCCATATAGGTGTACTGCAAGTTTTAGCAGCGGAGCAAATCCCTGTTGATCTGGTGGTGGGCACCAGCATGGGGGCCGTGATCGGAGCTTTTTACTGCGCCGGGATAGATCTTTTTATGTTGGAGAAAATGTCTTGCCAGATGCAGCGTTCTTTTT
This sequence comes from Bacillota bacterium, assembly GCA_012523945.1. Classification (GTDB taxonomy): domain Bacteria; phylum Bacillota; class Dethiobacteria; order Dethiobacterales; family Dethiobacteraceae; genus JAAYSO01. Next base: position 28,045 of record JAAYSO010000076.1, on the reverse strand, counting down.
GGATAGACTGGAAATTTCCGCGGATGGGGTTGGTAGGCGGCGAAAAACTTGAGCAGCTAATGTCTTTGTTGACAAAAAGAAAGACTTTTGCCCAGCTGGAAAAAAAATTTGCTGTAGTGGCTACCGATTTGCGCTGCGGTGAGAAAGTTGTTTTACAGGAAGGCTCTGTGGCCCGGGCTGTACGGGCTTCTGCAGCCATTCCCGGTGTTTTCCACCCCGTTGTAGAAGGCGATAAAGTATTAGTTGACGGTGGTGTGGTTGAAAGGGTTCCGGCGCCTACTGCCAGGGACATGGGTGCAGATTTTGTCATAGCCGTGGATGTAGGTATTTACCTGGGGGGAGTGAAACCACATCATCTGCTTGATGTCATCACCCAAAGCCTGGATATTATGCAGCGCGATTTGGCCCGCTATACACTGGATGCTGCCGATGTGGTGGTTCAGCCGCAGTTAAAAGAAGTTTCTCCGGGACATTTCCATAAAGCTGAAGTTGCAATACAAAAAGGTCGGGAAGCCGCTCAGGAAGCACTTCCCCAAATAAAAGCATTATTAGGAAATGAGAGGTTATATGAAGAAGCTACGTAAATTACTTATTGCCCTCATTATTGGTGCAATTCTCTTTTTTACACGCACAAATTATCTTATTATCCGACCGGGTTCAGCAGAAGATTTGGCTAAATTTGTCTCTGTATCCTCTCAGGAAGTAGAAAATGAAGGTACATTCTACATGGTGACAGTGTCGCAACAAAAAGCATCTCCGGCACTTTTGCTTTATGGTTTGTTTAATCCCATTGTGGATATAAGACACAGCCATAATGTGATCCCGCCGGAAATGGATCCGCAGGAATATCAACGTTTAATGCAAAAATGGATGGATGAAAGCCAAAACCTGGCTAAAGTTGTGGCTTTAAGAAGGCTGGGTTATGATGTATCCGTAGAAAGTGACGGTGTAGAAGTGGTGGAAATCGGCGAAGACAGCCCTGCCCAAGGCCTGCTTTTTCCCGGCGACTTAATTGTGCAGGTGGAGGGTGAGCCTGTTTACTTGGCTGATGAACTGGTTGAGCTTGTTCAGGCGCACACCATTGGTGAACCGGTAGAACTTATGGTTAAGCGCAATGGTGAATTGGAACAGGTAAGCATAATAACGACAAATCATTCTATTGAGCCGGATAAAGCAGGAATTTTGGTTTATATTCAGACAAAAAACTGGCGTCCGCAACTGCCTTTTGAAATCGAGATTAATGTCGGCAAGATTACCGGTTCTTCTGCCGGACTGATGTTTGTCCTGGAAATTTTGGACCAGTTGGATGCGCGTCAACTTACAGGCGGTAAAAAAATTGCCGGGACAGGCACCATTAATTTAAAAGAAGAAGTGGGGGCCATTGGCGGTGTGCGGCAAAAAGTCAGGGCTGCTGAAAAAGAAGGTGCAGAATATTTCTTTGTGCCATGGGAAAATTATGAAGAAGCTAAAACAGCGGCGCGCACAATTAAAATCATTCCGGTGGAAACCCTTGATGATGCTCTGCATTTTTTAGAAGAACTGGCAAATGAGAGCTGAAATCTTTTGTTTTAGCTCCTACGCGCCCAGAGCTGGTAAAATGTTGACAATGCGGATATTCCTCTATATAATTAACTTTAGCGCAAGTGAGGTGCGTATTTTCTCCATGAAAATAGATATTGCCGCGTTAAAAAAAGAGCCCGGCAGGCCGTTGTTCTACGAATTTACCGTGAATGTGTCAGAAATGGAACTGGACGAGGAAATAAAGCTTTTATCGCCTTTGACTGTTCAACTGGCAGTTATCTACCAGGACGGAAAACTGCTGATAAACGGTAAATTAAATGCGGAGATTGAACTGGCGTGCAGTCGCTGTTTAAAAATTTATGCGGAAGATTTTTCCGAGAAATTTGAAGATGAGATTGCTGTTGGTGAGGAGACGGAACTTAATCTGGTTTGGCTAGTAAGAGAGATTTTTTATACAGCCTTGCCGCTAAAACCACTCTGTAATGCCGCATGTCGGGGGTTGTGCGAGACCTGTGGTGCAGATTTAAATCAAGGGTCGTGTGGCTGTCCGACAGAAAAAACGGATCCTCGCTGGGCGGTATTGGGGCAATTATTGAAATGAGGTTTGGGAGGTGTAATTTGTGGCAGTACCGAAAAGAAAAACATCAAAGCAAAGAAGAAATAAACGTAGAACTCATTGGAAGTTAACTGTTCCGGGATTAGTATCATGCCCGCAATGTCACGAGCCAAAATTACCTCACCGTGTGTGCGTCCATTGCGGTTACTATAAAGGCAGAGAAGTAGTGGAAACATAATAAGCTTACTGGACAAATACTCTCCTCTTTTCTAGGAAAAGGGAGGGTTTTTGTTATTTTGAAGAAACTTTACGTAGGAAAAGCTTGACTTAGACAAAAATTACACGGTGAGGTGAAAAAATGATTCGTCTGGCATTGGATACCATGGGGGGAGATCATGCGCCGGCGGAAATCATCACAGGCGGATTAAGGGCAGTACAGGACCTGGATGATCTACAGCTTTACCTGGTGGGGCCGGAAGATATTTTGCAAATCCATTTACAGGGAAAATCATATCCCAAAGACCGGGTCAAACTGGTACATGCGCCGGAAGTGATTACAAATGATGATGCTCCTGTTATGGCGGTAAGACGCAAACGTAACTCGTCAATGATGACGGCTCTTACTATGGTTAAGGAAAATAAGGCTGATGTCATGGCTTCAGCAGGTAATACAGGCGCTTTAATGGCAGGAGCCGTGCTGATTACAAAACGCTTGCCGGGAATTGAACGTCCCGCTTTAACGGTGGTGGCTCCCACTTTTAACGGTGACAATGTGGTTCTATTGGATATGGGAGCCAACATGGATGCTAAGGCAGACCATTTATTACAGTACGGAATTATGGGTAAAATTTATGCCCGGGAGGTTTTGCAAAAAGAATCTCCCCGTGTAGCTCTCCTCAATGTGGGGGTAGAAGAAATTAAAGGCAATGAACAGGTAAAAAAGGCTTACCAGTTACTGCAGGAAAATCTGCCCGAATTTGCTGGCAATATTGAAGCCCGGGATGTCCTGCAGGGTGAAGCAGATGTAGTTGTTTGTGATGGATTTGTGGGCAATATTCTCTTGAAGACCATTGAGGGTGTTGCCTCAGGTTTGTTTGCTTTGTTGAAAGATGCTTTTGCGCAAAACCTGAAGAATAAAATTGGTGCCGCCCTTTTGCTTCCTGAATTAAAACAGGTAAGAGCTAAACTTGATTATGCTGAATACGGGGGTGCACCGCTTTTAGGGGTCGGCTGTGCCTGTATAAAATGTCATGGTTCCTCTGACGCCAGGGCTGTACATAATGCCATTGTAAGCCAGGCATATCGCTTTGTGCGTCAGGATGTGAACGGTCAGATAAAAAAAGAATTGACAGATTTATCACAATAAGTTATCCCTTAAAGGAGTACAAGGATGAAGCTGCAAAATGTCGGAATTTTGGGAGTAGGATCAGCACTTCCCACAAAAATTGTCACCAATTTTGACCTGGAAAAGATTGTTAATACCAGTGATGAGTGGATACGCACACGCACAGGCATCAGTGAGCGCAGAATTGTGGCAGGGTCACAGACTACATCAGACTTGGCGGCGGAAGCTGCCCGGGCTGCAGTGGAGGCTGCCGGCTGCACCATAGCGGAAATCGATTTAATTTTAGTTGCTACCATTTCACCGGATACGATCATGCCTTCAACAGCCTGTTTTGTTCAGGAAAAACTTGGGGCCAAAAATGCGGCAGCCTTTGATCTTTCCGCCGGTTGTACCGGCTTTGTTTACGGACTTGCCGTGGGCTGCAGTTTTGTTCGTAGCGGTATGTATAAGCGTGTCTTGGTCATCGGCGCCGAAGTTATGTCTAAATTTCTTGATTGGACAGACCGTAATACTTGTGTGCTTTTTGGTGACGGGGCCGGAGCAGTCCTTTTAGGACCTGCGGAGGAACCCGGATTTTTAAGTTTTAAACTTCATGCTGACGGATCCATGGGTGATTTACTGATTACACCGGCGGGAGGTGCACGCCTGCCGGCTTCCAAAGAGACTGTGGCGGCGAGACAGCACTATATAAAAATGGTCTCCGGCAATGAGACTTTTAAATTTGCTGTACGGGTGATGGGTGAGGTGGTACAACAGGCTTTAGATGAAGCCGGCCTGGTCAAGGAAGAGCTGGATTTTTTAATCCCGCATCAGGCTAATTTGCGCATCATTGAAGCTGCCAGGAAAAGATTTAATCTGCCCCCGGATCGTGTTGTGGTTAATATTAACCGCTATGGCAATATGTCTGCCGCCTCCATTCCTGTAGCTTTGGATGAAGCAGTTAAAAACGGTCGCATCAAACGCGGTCATTTGCTGGGCTTTGTGGGCTTCGGTGCAGGACTGACCTGGGGCGCAGTCATCATGAGATATTAGCAGGGAGGAAGAAAATGAGCTTGCACACCAGACTTTGTGATCTTTTGGGGATTGAATATCCCGTTTTACAGGGCGGCATGGCGTGGGTGGCTACGGGAGAATTGGCCGCCGCCGTTTCTGAAGCCGGCGGTTTGGGTATTATCGGTGCCGGCAATGCTCCGCCTGACGTACTTAAAGCTGAAATTAAAAAAGCCAAAGCCTTGACCAATAAACCTTTCGGTGTGAATTTAATGCTGCTGTCGCCTTTTGTGGAAGAAGTGGTGAAGCTTTTATGTGATGAAGGCGTACGCGTGGTCACAACCGGAGCCGGCAATCCGGGGAAATATATAGATCGTTTTAAAGCCAAAGGAATAAAAGTAATACCTGTGGTTTCTTCCGTAGCCCTGGCGAAACGTTTGGAACGTATAGGCGTTGATGCCGTGATTGCCGAAGGCACCGAAGCCGGAGGGCATATTGGTGAACTGACCACAATGGTTTTAGTGCCGCAAATTGTTGATGCCCTTGAAGTGCCTGTTATAGCTGCCGGCGGGATTGCCGACGGTCGTGGTGTGGCTGCTGCTTTGGCCCTGGGGGCGGAGGGCGTCCAGTTGGGGACACGTTTTATTTGTGCCCGGGAATGCACCGTGCATCAAAATTATAAAGAAGCAGTTCTTAATGCTAAAGATCGCGATACAGTGGTGACCGGGGAAACCACAGGGCACCCGGTACGGATTTTACGTAACCGGTTGGCACGAGAATTTAAGCAAAAAGAAAAAAGCGGCGCTACTCAGGAAGAATTGGCGGCATTGGGAGCAGGAAAATTGGCCGCCGCCGCCCGGGAAGGCGATGTACAAAACGGCTCTGTCATGGCAGGGCAGGTTGCTGCTTTAGTCAAGACAGTGGAGCCGGCAAAGGCAATTATAAATAATTTAATCAAAAATACGTTCTCCGTCATTGAGGAGCTAAAGGAGTACGGTGAAAGTTTGTGAGGTGAAATAATGGGCAAGCTGGCCTTACTTTTTCCGGGGCAAGGATCGCAATACATAGGGATGGGGCGGGAATTGGCGGAAAAATATCCTGAAGCCCGCCGCATTTTTGAAGAAGCAGATGATGTACTGCAAATGAATTTGTCCGCTTTGATTTTTCAGGGCAGTGAAGAACAGCTTAAACTTACGGAGATAACGCAGCCTGCTATTGTCGCCACAAGTATGGCTTGCCTGGCCGTGGTGCGACTTTTGGGAATTGAGCCGGATGCCTGTGCCGGTTTAAGTTTGGGTGAGTATTCGGCTTTACTGGCCGCCGGTGCCTTCACACTGGCAGAAGCATTACCTTTAGTGCAAAAACGCGGCAAATTGATGCAGGAAGCCGTGGCACCGGGTGTAGGCGGAATGGCTGCTATTTTAGGCCTCCCGAGGGAGGCTGTGGAGACAGCCTGCCGGCAAGCGACGGCCGCCGGTACGGTGGAAGTTGCCAACTATAATGCTCCGGGGCAAATAGTGATTTCCGGAGAGCTGGAAGCTGTGCGCAAAGCTTGTGAGCTGGCCGGTAAAATGGGAGCAAAACGGGCAATTGAATTACCTGTAAGCGCTCCTTTTCACTGCAGTATGTTAAAAAGCGTGGAACCGCTTTTGGCAGCTGAACTGGAGAAAATAGATATTAAATCAGTACAAGTACCTGTTATTGCCAATGTTTCCGCTGATTATATTTACTCTGCCGCCGAAATCAGAACAGCTTTAATCCGGCAGGTTAGCCGGCCGGTATTGTGGCAGGAGTCTATGGAAAAATTAATTGCCGGCGGCTTTGACCGTTTCCTGGAAATCGGTCCGGGCAAAGCACTTACCGGTTTAATGAGAAAAATAGAGCGTAAAGTATGGGTACAGCCGGTAGAAGATTGGAAAAGCCTGGCACGGGCGGCGGCTGAATTAAATCCCGGGGAGGGTGATATGCTTGCGCTTGGACGGTAAGGTGGCCATCGTCACCGGTGCTTCACGTGGTATTGGCCGCGAGATTGCAATACAGCTGGCTGCTCAGGGAGCATTACTGGTAATTAACTACACCAGTAATGACACAGCAGCCCGGGAAACCCTGGCTACCGTAGAAGCAGTTGGGGGAGAGGGAATAATTGTTCAGGCTGATGTTAAAAATATGGCACAATGTGAAAACCTGGTTAAAACTGCGCTTGAAAAATATAACAAAGTTGATATACTTGTGAATAATGCCGGCATCACCCGTGACAATTTGGCTGTGCGGATGAGGGCGGAAGAGTGGCGGGAAGTACTTGACACTAACCTGACAGGTGCTTTTAACTGTACTAAAGCAGTGTTGCGCCCGCTTTTGAAGCAGAAATCGGGAGGCCGCATTATCAATATTGCTTCCGTTGTGGGCTTGACCGGCAGTTTTGGACAAACAAATTATGCCGCAGCCAAGGCCGGGCTTGTGGGTATGACAAAAGCACTGGCCCGGGAACTGGCAGGCAGGCAGATCACGGTCAATGCAGTGGCACCGGGCTTTATTGAAACGGACATGACTGCTGTTTTAGCACCGGATCTCAAGGAAAATATCCGCCGGCAAGTGCCCCTGGGGCGGATGGGAACTACTAAAGATGTCGCACACATGGTAATATTTTTAGCTTCTGAACAAGCAGCCTATATTACCGGGCAAGTTATTGCTGTGGACGGCGGTCTGACCATGCACTAAGTCAAAAAGGATAATAAATAATACTTGCACATATCTCTATATTGGATAGATAATTAAGCCGAGGGGAGGTGAAAGGATGGATATTTTTGAGAAAGTTAAAGGACTTATTTCTGATCAATTAAGTGTGGATGAAGATGAGATTTCATTGGAAACAACTTTTAATGATCTTGATGCCGACTCCCTGGATATTGTGGAGTTGGTGATGGCCATCGAAGAAGAGTTTAATCTGGATATAGCCGATGAAGAAGTGGAAGACATTAAAACTGTGGGTGATGTGGTTAAGTATATTGAAGCCCATGTTTAGATTGTCCGGTCAGGAAGCCCTGCGCTTTGCAGGGCTTCTTTAAAAGTATGGGGACCATGAAATGAGGTGAAGCGATGAAACGACGCGTGGTAATTACCGGCATAGGTGCCATCACGCCCATTGGGATCGGCAAAAGAGAATTTTGGCAGGGACTGGAGGCAGGAAAAAACGGTGTTGATCGCGTACAAAGTTTTGATGTCAGCCTGTTTCCTACCCAAATCGGGGCTGAAGTCAGAAATTTTGATCCCGTCATGTTTTTTGACAAGAAAGAATGCCGCCGTATGGACCGCTTTGTACAGTTTGCCCTGGCGGCGGCCAAACTTGCTGTGGAAGATGCCAAACTTGACTTAAGTAAAGTTGAAAAAAGCCGGGCCGGAGTTTCTGTAGGTTCGGGTATCGGCGGGATCCAGACCATTCAGGAACAGACTGATGTGTTAAAAGAAAAAGGCCCCCGCCGTGTCAGTCCCTTTTTTGTGCCCATGATCATAGGCAATATGGCTTCCGGGTATATTTCCATTGAATTTGGTTTTCAGGGGCCTAACACAACCGTAGTGACAGCCTGTGCTACCGGCACTCATTCTCTGGGCGAAGCAATGCGTATGATCCAGTCGGGTACAGCCGATGTGATGGTGGCGGGCGGTGCAGAAGCAGCCTTTGCCCCCATAGCTTTTGCTGGTTTTTGTTCACTGCGGGCCTTATCTACCAGAAATGAGGAGCCGGCACGGGCTTCGCGTCCCTTTGATGTCGGCCGTGACGGTTTCGTGATGGGGGAAGGGGCCGGGGTGGTTATTTTAGAAGAACTTGGACATGCTTTAAAGCGGGGAGCCGATATTTATGCAGAAGTGGTGGGTTACGGACTTTCCGGCGATGCTTACCATATTACAGCGCCTGATCCCGGAGGAAAAGGAGCGGCTCTTTGCATGACCATGGCACTGCAGGATGCGCAATTGGCTCCGGAAGAAGTTGATTACATTAATGCCCACGGGACATCAACGCCACTGAATGATAAAATTGAAACGCTGGCCATTAAGCAGGTGTTTGGCGAGCATGCCTATAAACTTGCCGTCAGTTCCGTTAAATCCATGATCGGACATCTTTTGGGAGCAGCCGGCAGTGTAGAAGCAATTGCCTGTGCCCTGGCCATTAAAAACCAAATCATCCCTCCCACCATTAATTACGAAACTCCCGATCCTGACTGTGATTTAAACTACACACCCAATAAAGCACAAAAACATGCGATCAAAGTGGCTTTATCCAATTCCTTTGGCTTTGGCGGCACCAATGCAACATTAATTCTGAAACAATTTGCGGAATAATACTGTGTGGTGAAATACATGGAAAAATTTGCTTTGCAATCATTATTTTCTTTATTAAAAATTAAGCCGAAAGATATACAACTTTACGAGCAGGCACTGACACATTCCTCCTATGCCCATGAACGCAATTCCGGCAAGAAAGCGCATAATGAGCGTCTGGAGTTTTTAGGTGATGCCGTCCTTGAACTGGCCATTTCAGAAGAACTGTTTTGTCGCTATCCTAAACTGCCGGAAGGTAAATTAACACGTTACCGTGCCGTTTTAGTCTGCGAGGAATCGCTGGTTAAAGTGGCAAACTTCCTGCGTATTGGGGAGTTGCTGCGCTTGGGCAAGGGGGAAGCAGCCAGCGGCGGCAGGCGCAGGCCTTCGCTGTTAGCCGACGCCTTTGAAGCGCTGCTTGGTGCCATCTACCTGGATTTAGGCCTGAATCAGGTCAAAGCAGTGGTGAAAGAGCTTTTTGCCCCGCTTTTTAAAGAGCTGGCAAAGGGCACTTTGCTTCATGATTATAAAACACTGCTGCAGGAGTATACACAGGGAAAGTTTTCGCTTACGCCCGAATACAGTATTATTTCGGAAAAAGGTCCGGATCATGACAAAACTTTTGTGGCCCAAATAACCATTAAGCAAAAAGTTTTTGGGACAGGCAGCGGCCGGACTAAAAAAGAAGCCGAACAGGAAGCAGCACGCTTGGCTTATGAACTCCTTGTAAAAAATTGAAAGAAGTTTGGCAAAGATAACCTTTCCGGCAGGAATCCGTTCAAGAAAGGCGAATAATTCTAGAGAAGACAGACACCTGCTTGTTCGCAAGCAGGTATTTTTATAGAAGAGATAAGCCCAGAGGGTTTGAGACTGCAAAGGTGCGGGGAACTGGAGGGACAGTTTTGTTTGTTAAGCGGATTGATCTACATGGTTTTAAATCTTTTGCCGATAAAACAACTTTTACCTTAACTCCGGGAATTACAGTGATTGTAGGTCCCAATGGATGTGGTAAAAGTAATATTGCTGATGCCGTCCGCTGGGTGCTGGGTGAGCAGTCAGCGCGCTATTTACGCGGAACCCGTATGGATGATGTAATTTTTAACGGTACTGCCCAGCGTAAACCTTTGAGTTTTGCAGAAGTCTCTGTGACTTTTGATCATACTGACGGGGTCCTGGGTCTGGAGTACCAGGAAATCACTGTCACCAGGCGTATTTACCGCAACGGGGAAAGTGAGTACCTGTTAAACAGCCGGCCTTGCCGCTTAAAAGATATTTTAGAGCTGTTTACAGATACCGGTATCGGTAAGGAAGCATATTCCATTATCGGCCAGGGTCGTGTTGATGAAATTATTAATGCTAAACCGGAGGAAAGACGTTATATTTTTGAGGAAGCGGCCGGAATCATCAAATATAAAAACCGGAAACGTGAAGCCCAGAGGCGTCTGGCAGAAACTGCAGAAAATCTTTTACGCTTGGGAGATGTTATTGCCGAACTGTCGGCACAAGTAGAGCCATTGGCCCGGCAGGCTCAACTGGCACAGGAATACTTGGACTGCCGGGAGGAGCTAAAAAGTTATGAAGTGGATGTTCTGGTCAGTGATGCTCTGGAATTACGCCGCAAATGGTTTGAGCTGGATACGGCTGCAAAAAAGACGGCAGATGAAATTGTGCAACAGCAAACTGTTGCAACTCAAAAAGAAGCAAAACTGGCCCAAAAGCAATTAGATTTGGATGCCAGGCAATCCCAGGTAACGGAAAAACAGCGCCAATTGCAGCAGTTGGCTACGGAGCAAGAAAGATTATTGGGCCAAATTGCCCTTAAGCAGGAGAAAATACAGAGCGCGGAACAACAGTTGGCTCAAGGGCAGGTAAATTACCGGGAATTAAAAACAGAAGAGTCCGCCTTGGCCGGGGAAAAAAAGCAAATAACGGAAAATATCCGCCGGGTTCAAGAGCAAATACGGGCGGCAGAAATAAGACTGGAGGAACTTAAACAGGACCTGGCGGAGCTGGAAGCATCCCCGGAGAGCATACAGGAAAAAACGTTACAAAAAGAACTGGATGCGCTTTTGACAGAAATGCACCGGCTCCAGACGGAACAGGAAAAGATTTTACTGGAAGTAAAGCAGTTTGCGGAACAAAAACAAAAAGTACAAAAAGAACTGGCAGAAATCTCTCAACAACTGGAAAAATTGCAAGGCAAACAGCAATATTTCCGGGAAAAGAAGTGGCAGGAACAAGAGCAAAAGGAAGCTTTGTTGGAGCAATACCGGCAAAAGCAAAAAGAGAGGGAAGCTTTACAAAAGCAAAAGAGCTCTCTGGAAGCTGATTTACAGCAACGGGAAAATACTTTATGGCAAAAAACGAATCAACTGCAAGTAATCCGTGAACTGGAAACGGCCATGGCCGGGTATTATCAGGGTGTAAAAACAGTTTTATCTGCAGTCAAGGCCGGCAGGCTTTCCGGGGTTTACGGCACTGTGGCCGATATTCTTACTGTTCCTGTACAATATGTGGCAGCTATAGAAGCAGCTTTGGGGGCAAATTTACAGAATCTGGTGGCAGAAAATGAAAATGTGGCCAAGTCTGCTATTGCCTATTTAAAAAAAGTAAAAGGCGGGCGTGCTACTTTTTTGCCTCTTAATATTATAAAACCGCAAAAACGCCGTTCTGTGCCGCCGGAAGTTCTGTCCTTGCCCGGTTATCTTGGTCTGGCTGCTGACTTGGTGGCAACTAAAGAGCAGTTTAAGCCTGTTATAGAATCATTGTTGGGGCGCATTCATATTGTCAGCGATTTGGACGCGGCTCTGAAGGCCGCCAGGCTGCTGCGCTATCAGGAACGCCTGGTAACACTTGACGGGGATATAATTTTCCCCGGCGGTGCCCTCAGCGGCGGCAAGGAAAAGAAACAAACCGGTGTGCTCTCACGGCGTAAGGAAGCTACACTTTTGCGTGAAGAGATGCAAAAAGAAACTGCCGCCGTTAGCGAGTTACAAAAAGAAATGGAAAAGCTAATAACGGCAGCAGATAAAATTATGGTGGAAGACAAAGAACTACAAATCAGGTTGCAAGAGCTGGATTTGACCTTAAAACTGACAATCCAGGAGGAAAAATATACGGAAGAACAGCTTGATGCAGTGAAAGAAAAAGAAGAAATTTTACAGCAAGAACTGCAAAAAATAGAAATGAAGCTGCAGCAAATAGCAGCTGCGGAGAAGGAACTGGAGCATAAGCTAACTGCATTGCAGCTGGATGAGGGGAACAAAAGAAAAGAGCTCTCTCATTTGGCGGGACTGCAGTGGGCTCAGGAGTTAAAAAAACGTGATCTGCAGGAACGCCACACTGAATGCCGGGTACAGATGGCTTCGTACCGGCAGCAGCTGGAACACCTGGAACAGGAACTATTGCGCAATGCCAAACAAGACTCTGAACTGCAAAGGCGTCTGCAGCAGTGGGAAGAAGAAGTGGAAAAAACTACTGAACGCCGGCGTCAGGAAGAAGTGTTGCTGGCAGAAGCCCGGGAGCAGGAAAGAGATTTACAACAACAGTATCATGAGCTGGCCACCTGGCTGCAGGAAGAAGAAAAGAGTTTAAAGTTGCAGACCACACAATTTCGGGAAGAAACACAAAACCTGCGTCAATTAGAAAAAGCAGTTAACTCACTTGAACGCAAACTAAACCGGTTGGAACTGCAACGCCAGCGTTTGGAAGCGGAAATGCAGGCCATTATTGATCGCTTGCGAGACAGTTGGGATTTGGAGTTCGAAGCAGCCGCCAGCAGGGCAAGACCTGTAACTGAGAAAAAAATCGCCCGGGAAAAAATACAGGAACTGAAAGCACATATACAGGCTTTAGGTACGGTTAATCTGGGAGCTATAGATGAACATCAACGTGTAGTGGAGCGGCTAAACTTTTTAAACGGGCAAAAAGCAGATTTGGAGATGGGTAAAACTGATTTACTACGTATTATTACGGAAATTGATAAAAGGATGGGAGAAAAGTTTGCTTCCTCCTTTGCCAAAATTAGTAAAAGTTTTCAACAGGTATTTTCGGAGCTTTTTGGGGGCGGCCGAGCACAACTGCGCTTGACTGATCCGCAAGCTCCGTTGGAATCAGGGGTGGAAATTGAGGCACAACCGCCCGGGAAAAAACTGCAAAATTTATCACTTTTGTCGGGGGGCGAAAAAGCACTGACGGCCATTGCACTGCTTTTTGCCTTTTTAAAAGTCCGGCCGACACCTTTCTGTATTTTAGATGAGATTGAGGCTGCTTTGGATGAGGCTAATCTGGCCCGTTTTTGCCATTATCTACGTTCATTTTCTCAGGAGACACAATTTATTATTATTTCACACCGCAAAAAAACCATGGAACAGGCAGATATTCTCTATGGTGTCACCATGGAAGAAGCAGGTATTTCAAAATTAATCTCAGTACGTTTACGTGACAGTAAACTGGATACTCATGTAAGTGCTTGATAGCAAATAATGACAACATTGCCCAGGGAAAGGATGAGACAGAAATGAGCTTTTTTGGACGGATTAAAGAAGGTTTAAAGAAAACGCGCAACATCATTATGAATCGGATGGATGATCTATTTTCCCGCAAAAATTTTGATGAAGATTTCTTTGAAGAGTTGGAAGAAATTCTAATTGCTGCCGATGTAGGGATAGAAACTACTCTGGATCTGGTAGAGCAATTGCGCGAAAAAATACAAGAAGAAAAACTTAAAGAACCTGATGAGGTTTTAGAGGCTTTAAAGTCTTTAATTTTGGATATTTTGGGACGTGAGCCTGTGCCTTTGCTGCTGGAACATAAACCTACCGTCATCCTGGTGTTAGGAGTTAACGGTGTGGGCAAGACTACTACCATAGGCAAACTGGCAGCCCGTTTCACCGCGGTAGGGAAAAAAGTTGTTCTGGCAGCCGGTGATACTTTCCGGGCTGCAGCCATTGAACAATTAGAAATTTGGGCAAATCGCTCCCAAAGCGATCTGATTAAGCACCAGCAAGGTGCAGACCCGTCTGCAGTAATTTTTGACGGTGTCTCTGCCGCTGTAGCCCGTGGAGCAGATGCGTTACTTTGCGACACGGCAGGCAGGCTGCATAATAAAGCAAATTTAATGGCAGAACTGGAGAAGGTACACCGTGTTGTGGATAAAGCTTTGGCAGGGGCACCGCATGAAGTTTTACTGGTGTTAGATGCCACCACGGGGCAAAATGCCCTGGCACAGGCAAAAGTTTTTAACGAAGTGGCTCCGCTAACAGGAGTGGTGTTAACTAAACTTGACGGAACTGCCAAAGGCGGTATTGTGATTGCTGTGGCCCGGCAGCTCAAAGTACCGGTAAAGTTTATCGGCGTAGGGGAGGGTATAGACGATTTGCAGCCCTTTGATCCGGTGGAATATGTGGAAGGCATTTTTGCCCCAAGAGATTAGTGGAGTGTTTAATGTCAAGCCAAATAGATCAAGGATCAAGCAAAAAAGCAAAACTTTTGATAAATAATTTGCAAAATTTTTTGCACTGTAAAGGAATTTCGCTTTACAGTGCAAACAGGATGTGGTACAATGCTTGAGGACACAATGCGTGTTAATCTTTTATATGATTTTTACGGCAATTTATTAACTGCCAAGCAGCGGGAATGTCTGGAACTTTACTATCAGGATGACTTAAGTTTGGCGGAAATTGCCGATAACAGTGAGATTTCCCGACAAGGTGTACATGACCTCATCAAACGCGCTGTAAAATCACTGGAGAAGGCAGAACAAAAATTAGGACTGGTGGCCAGGTTTATGGCCCAGGAAAAATATTTTCAACGCCTGAAGGAAATATTGTCGCAGCGGGAGATTACTGAAGAAGATCGTCGCGAAGCTTTGGCGATTGTGGAGAAACTTTTGGAATAAGCGCGGTGGAGGAATAAAAAATGTTATTTGAAAATCTCTCCGGCAAGCTGCAAGAAACATTCAGACGTTTGCGGGGAAAAGGGAAACTGACGGAAAAAGATGTCAATACCGCTTTACGGGAAGTACGTCTGGCATTGCTGGAGGCCGATGTCAATTTTAAAGTTGTCAAGGATTTTGTGGCAACCGTCAAGGAACGTTGTTTGGGCAGCGAAGTTCTGGAGAGTCTGACTCCGGGACAAATGGTAGTTAAAATTGTCAACGAAGAATTGACAAAATTAATGGGGGAATCGGTTGCCAAGCTTAACCGGGCAGACAAGCCGCCTACAATTGTCATGATGGTGGGTCTGCAAGGTTCAGGAAAAACAACTTCCGTGGCCAAGCTGGCAAATTTGTTAAAAAAAGAGAATCACGCACCGCTTTTAGTGGCGGCGGATGTTTACAGGCCTGCAGCTATCAAACAGCTGCAGGTTTTAGGGGAACAGCTTAATGTTCCTGTTTTCCAGATGGGACAACAAAATCCGGTGCAAATTGCCAAAGCCGCCCTGGAACAGGCGAAAAAAAATCAGCATGATTATGTGCTGGTTGATACGGCGGGACGTTTGCATGTGGACGAAGAGCTGATGGCTGAGCTGGTACAGATGGAAAAAGCTTTGCAGCCGCAGGAAATCCTGCTGGTGGTGGATGCCATGACGGGGCAGGATGCTGTAACGGTGGCCGAGTCTTTTAAAGAGCGCTTAGGTTTGACGGGTGTGGTACTGACGAAACTGGACGGCGATACACGCGGTGGTGCCGCCCTTTCAGTACGTGCCGTCACCGGCTGTCCCATCAAATATGTCGGTTTGGGTGAAAAAACAGATGCTTTTGAGCCTTTTTACCCGGACCGTATGGCTTCCCGGATTTTAGGCATGGGTGATGTGCTGACACTTATCGAAAAGGCCCAGGCCACTTTTGATGAGCAGAAAGCAAAAGAACTGGAAAAGAAAATGCGTACCCAGCAGTTTACGCTGGAAGATTTTATGGAACAAATGCAGCAGCTGAAACAAATGGGACCTTTAAATCAAATCCTGGAGATGCTACCCGGTGTGGGCGGTATGGGAAGAAAACTGAAGGGTATGCAGGTGGATGAAAAGGAATTTTTGAAAATAGAAGCCATAATCCAATCTATGACAAAACAGGAACGACTTAATCCTGCTATTATAAACAGCAGCCGCCGCCGTCGTATTGCTGCCGGCAGCGGCACCAAAGTGCAGGATGTTAATAACCTTTTAAAACAGTTCAACTTAATGAATAAAATGATGAAACAGTTGACAAAAATGGAAAAAGGACGCTTTAAAGGCAGAGGGAGATTTCCCTTTATGTAGATAAATATTCTCTGAAGGAGGTGAAAGTAATGGCTGTCAGAATTCGTTTAAAAAGAGTAGGCGCAAAAAAACGTCCCTTTTACAGGATTGTGGTTGCTGATTCACGCTCACCGCGCGACGGTGCCTTTATAGATGAAATTGGTTACTATAATCCCACAACAGAGCCTGTAACGCTAAATGTTGACAGTGAGAAAGCACAGGAATGGCTGCAAAAAGGAGCCCAACCTTCCGATACGGTAAGATCACTGTTGGCGAAAGCAGGCATTAGTAAATAGTAGAGTAAATGGAAGGTGCTAATTGATGAAGGAACTTGTTGAATATATTGCCCGGGCGTTAGTTGACAATCCCGATGACGTGCGTGTGGAGCAAATTGAAGACGAACAAAGCATCACGCTTGAGCTTCATGTAGCTCCTGACGATATGGGGAAAGTTATCGGTAAGCAGGGCCGGATTGCCAAAGCCATCCGCACAGTAGTCAATGCGGCTGCCGCCGGAGAGAAAAAACGTGTGCTGGTGGAAATTGTTTAAGAGGCGGTGATCCTATGGAGCAGACGGCCGCCATAGGTAAAATTATTAACACACATGGTATTCGTGGTGGCCTCAAAGTACAATTGCTTTCCGATTTTCCGGAGCGGGTCAAATTATTAAAAAGAGTTTTTATAGTAAAAGACGGGTATTCTAATCCCTACCGGGTGTTGGAAGCAAAAATACACGGTCGCTTCTGGCTCCTACGGTTAGAAGGGATTGAAGATATAGATGCAGCCAAACAGCAGGTTGGTGCCCTGATTACAATTCCTTTGTCTGAGCGGGTGAAACTGCCACCGGACACTTACTACCTGGATCAGATTATGGGACTGGATGTCTTTACCGGGGACGGGGAATATTTGGGGCAAGTAAAAGATATCATCCAGACCGGCAGTAATGATGTGTATGTGGTTGCAGCCGGCAAAGAGCCTGAAATTTTAATCCCTGCCCTGAAAGCTGTGGTTAAAACTATAGATTTAGAGGCAGGGCGTATGGAAGTAGATTTGCCTGAGGGGCTGAAGTAGCGGTGCGTATTGATATCCTTACCATCTTTCCCGGCATGTTTACCGCACTGCAGGAGAGCATAGCTAAACGTGCCGTGGAAGCAGGACATGTACAAATTGAATTATGGGATTTACGGGATTTTACCTGTAATAAGCACCGCAGCGTGGATGACTACCCCTATGGGGGCGGTCCCGGCATGGTGATGCAGCCGGAACCGTTTTTCCTGGCT
Organism: Bacillota bacterium; assembly: GCA_012523945.1. GTDB lineage: Bacteria > Bacillota > Dethiobacteria > Dethiobacterales > Dethiobacteraceae > JAAYSO01. The sequence goes on along the minus strand of JAAYSO010000076.1, from coordinate 10,798 downwards.
GTAGAACATTTGCATCGTATAGATCAGCGCCGGGGACATGTTATCCTTTTATCACCGCAGGGTAAGCCTTTTACCCAGGCAAAAGCTTTTGAGCTGGCCAAAAGAGAGCGTTTGATTTTCTTATGCGGCCATTATGAAGGCGTTGATGAAAGGGTACGTTTAGCACTGGTTAATGAGGAAATATCTTTGGGCGATTTTATTCTTACCGGTGGTGAAATCCCGGCCATGGCTGTAACCGATGCAGTGGTACGACTTTTGCCGGGGGTGTTGCCGGAAATTTCCGTAACGGAAGAATCTTTTACGGAAAATTTGTTGGAGTACCCGCAATATACACGGCCGGCAGAGTTTCGCGGTATGGCTGTGCCGGAAGTTTTACTTTCAGGTAACCACGAAAAAATCCGCCGGTGGCGCCGGGAACAATCTTTACTGAATACTCTGCTCTATCGTCCTGATTTGTTGTCTAAAGCGCGCTTGAGCGAGGAAGAGAAGGATTTTTTAAGCAAAGAAGCAAAACAAAGAAATATTGATCTATTATTGTAAATGTTAAATTGGTTTGATATAATTACGTTTGTTGTTGCCATGATGTCGATGGAAAGGAGGGCAAATCATGGAGCTTATTCGTCAAATTGAAGCCGAGCAGAAAAGAACCGATCTGCCTCAGTTTTCCCCTGGGGATACAGTACGTGTGCATTATAAAGTTGTTGAAGGTACTCGGGAACGGATACAGGTTTTTGAGGGTGTTGTCATTAAGCGCCAGGGCGGCGGCCTACGGGAAACTTTCACAGTGCGCCGTATCAGCTATGGCGTAGGCGTAGAACGCACATTCCCTCTCCATTCACCGAAAATTGATAAACTGGAAGTGGTCCGCCGCGGTATAGTTCGCCGTGCCAAACTGTATTATTTGCGGAAACGTACCGGTAAAGCGGCTCGCATCAAAGAAAGACGCTTCTAAAAAAGTGGACTGTCCAAACAGTCCCTTTTTTAACTAACACTAAAATGGTGTCAGATTGCTGACGAAAAGAAAGAAGGAAGGAAATGCAAAAAACGGAGCAGAATGACTTGTGGGAATGGATAAAATCTATCCTGGTGGCGGTAGTGTTGGCCTTGGTGATTCGCGCTTTTCTGGTGGAAGTTTTTCTGGTACAGGGCGAATCCATGCTGCCCACTTTACAGGATCGAGAAAGACTTATTGTCAGTAAAGTGCAGTATTATTACCGTGATCCTGAACCTGGGGAAATTATAGTTTTTAAATTCTCCCGGGAAAGAGATTTTATTAAACGTGTCATCGCCACAGCCGGTGATGAGGTACGGGTTGATTTTGACGGTGTTTATGTAAACGGTGTCAAACTGCAGGAAAATTACCTCATGGAAAAAAATAATGAAAAACTTTTTGGCCCGGAAGTGGTGCCGGAAGGTTATGTTTTTGTTATGGGCGATAATCGCAACAACAGTATGGATAGCCGTAGTATTGGGTTTGTGAAATTGGATGAAATTAAGGGAAAAGCCATGTTTGTTTTCTGGCCGTTAACTAATATGCGCATACTTAGCCATCCTAGAATAGGGGATGTGTTTTGATGCAAGTTCAATGGTATCCGGGGCAAATGGCCAAGGCAAAACGTCTGTTAAGGGAAAACTTAAAATTTGTTGATGCCGTCATAGAAGTGCTGGATGCACGCATACCAGCTTCCAGCCGCAATCCGGATATTCGAGAACTTATAATGCAAAAGCCGGTAGTGGCCGTTTTAACCCGCTCTGATTTAGCTGATCCCAAACTTACAGACGCCTGGATTGACGCATTGCAAAAAAAGTATTTTGCCGCCACGGCGGTAGATGCCAAAAAGGGGCGGGGGATGAAAAAACTTTTAGGGTGCTTAAAAACAATTCCCCGGCAAGGAAAATTCGGCAAACGGCCTTTGCGTTTAATGGTAGTGGGCATTCCTAATGTAGGAAAATCATCTTTAATTAACAGGCTGATTGGGCGCAGTGCAGCCCAAACCGGTGACAGACCCGGTGTTACCAAAGGCAAGCAATGGGTCAGATTGCCGGGTAATTTGGAACTTCTTGATATGCCGGGCTTATTATGGCCTAAAATAGAAAATAAGCAGCAAGCTTTTTACCTGGCTGCTGCGGGCACCATTAAAGATGAAATACTTGACCGGGTTGAACTGGGATATCAACTGGTTTCTTATTTGCGGGAAAAGGAGCCGGAGTCGCTCTTTAATCGTTATAAACTGCAGCAAGATTTGGATCCGGTTGAAATGTTGACTGAAATCGGGAGAAAAAGCGGTTGCCTAGTTAAAGGCGGGGAAGTTGATTTAGAAGCGGCGGCAAGCGTCTTGGTGAAAGATTTTCGCGAAGCCCGTTTAGGCCGCTTAACTTTGGAGAAACCTTGTGAACAGGAAGAGGAAAATGCATGATTTCGGAAAAATGACTGTTGAGCAAATCGGTCTTTACCTGCAGGAAACAGAACTTGATGCCGCAGCGCAGGCTGAATTAAAAAAGGATAAACGCAAAGGAGTGCAGCGCCTGCTGCAAAAATACCTGGACGGGAAAGAAGCTGCTTTTAATGAAGCTAAACGCCTGCAGCAATTACAGGTTTATGAACGCAAACTTCGCAAGACCGGCTTTTCTCTTATCGCCGGGGTAGATGAAGCCGGAAGGGGGCCTTTGGCGGGGCCGGTCATTGCGGCTGCAGTTATTTTGCCGGAAAAATATTTTCTGCCTGGTTTAAATGATTCCAAAAAGTTGCCGGCGGGAAAGCGGGAAGAGCTATATCAGGCTATAAAAAAAACAGCTATAGCTTGGTCCGTGGGGACTGCTGAAGTCTTTGAAATTGATACATATAATATTGTGGGGGCAACAAAACTGGCTATGCAAAGAGCTTTAAGCGGCCTTGACACAAGACCGGAAATTGTTCTCATTGATGCACTTAAACTGGAGCACCTGCCCTGTCCTCAACATAGCATTAAAGGCGGTGACAGGCTTTGTGCTTCCATTGCTGCAGCTTCCATTATTGCTAAAGTGACGCGCGACCGTATAATGGAGAAAATTGATCAATTATATCCGGGATATGGCTTTGCCGGGCATAAAGGTTATCCAACACGTTTGCACCGTGAGGCAATTGTCCGTTTAGGGGCTTGCCCGCAACATAGAAAATCATTTTTATTATTACCGGAAAAAGAGGGAACATGATGAAAACATTAGGTGCCCGCGGAGAAGAGCTGGCGGCATGTTTTTTGCAAAAATCAGGATTTATCATTTTGGAACGCAACTGGCGCTGTGCACACGGAGAAATTGATATTATTGCCAGGGACGGGGAGGTGTTGGTGTTTATTGAAGTAAAAACAAGACGTTCAAGCCGTTTCGGCACCCCGGCAGAAGCCGTTCATGCGCGAAAACAAAAAAAACTGCGCTCGCTGGCCCGTCATTACCTTTATGAAAAAAGAATTACGGCTCCCTCCTATCGTTTTGATGTGGCTGCAGTGGACGGCAAAACTAATCAGGTAACTTTGGTAAAAGATGCATTTTAACGCAGGAAGTGGACACTTTGAGTGTCTTTTTTTATAACAATTACTCCCATTCCTTTGCTTTTTGGTGTTTCCGGCTGTATTTTACCGAATGCTGCAAATGGGTGGGTAGTTTACTGCATGCACTTGTTAGGTACATATTCAGTTGTATCCTCCTGGGTTGAGATAGTTAACATAACGTGTTAACATAAGCGTTGATTGTCGCAAACCATCTTAACCAGAACAGAGGAGGATAAAAATGAAGAAAAAGACTTTTAGTCTGATAATAATTTTTGGTTTGTTTTTAGCAGGTGCCGCCATGGCACAAACATTGCAACCGGAAGCAGGGAAGGTGGAAGGAACAGAGATAAATATAGGCGCGGCTGCAAAAGTTAAGGCGCCTGAATTTAAACTGACAGGGGCAGAACTGGAGCTATTTGCCCGGCTGGTACATGCTGAGGCAGGCGGTGAGCCATATCAGGGGCAAGTGGCAGTGGCTGCCACTATTCTTAATCGTCTGCGTAGTGATCGTTTCCCCAACACATTGAGTGGTGTCATTTACCAGGTGGAAAGCGGGCGTTATCAGTACAGTCCTGTCCTTGACGGACGTATAAATTTACCGGCAGGAGAAAGTGCCAAAAAGGCAGTCAATGAAGCACTGGGCGGTGCGGATCCCAGTGGCGGTGCCACCGGGTTTTATAATCCGGCTAAAACAAGTAATATGTGGGTGCGTCGTCAACCTGTCACTACGGTGATTGGTTCGCACGTTTTCTTTCAGTATTAAAATAAGGGAGGCATAGCCTCCCTTATACATTTTCAGCCAATATTTTTTTTACGATTGTTTGTACCCGGGTCCCATCAGCCTTGCCTTTTACTAACGGCATGATTTTGCCCATAACTTTGCCTAAATCTTTTAAAGTGGCAGCATTGACATCGTTTGCAATTTGCCTGGCCAAAGTTTCAATTTCTTCATCAGACAATTGTTTGGGCAGAAACTCTTCCAAAACGGCAATTTCTGCCTCATTTTCCCGCACTAAATCGTCACGTTCGCCTTTTCTAAAGTCTTCAATAGCATTACGTCTTTGTTTTATTTCTCTTTGGATGACGGCAATGATATCTTCTGTAGCAAGTTCTTGTTTTTTAGCAATGGCTTCATTTTTGACGGCGGAAATGAGCATGCGAATTGTTGACAGTCTGACTTTATCTTTAGCTTTCATTGCCTTTTTCATCTCGTCTTGAAGCAACTTCAGCACAATAACGCCCCCCACTCGTACTATTTTCTTTTCATTATAATTTGTCTGTGCGGGAAAAGCAAATAAACAAGGGCCGGCATTTATCCGGCCCTTAAAGCGGGGAAAGAAGGAGAGTAAAAAAAGTGTTGAAGGAAGCAGTAAAGATTCTTGTATACAGCTTACAATAAATTTAAGAAAAAAGTCTGAATAAAATATTAAACCGCTAGAATTAAAATGATTTATTTAATAAATTTTTTCAATTATACAGCCTGGGTAATAATGCTCCAGAATTTGTTTGAAAGTATGGCCGCTTGCAGCAAGTCCCCGTGCTCCCCACTGACTCATTCCTACTCCATGACCGTTGCCACCGCCGGCAAAATGAATAGTTTCAATATTGCCGCTGCCATCGCGTTTAATCTCAAAAACGCAAAAAGCACTGGGAAGGATGGCATAATTTTTTAAATCGGAACCGTCTGAACGTTTTAAGCTGAGAGCAGATTCACCGCTAAGATCTTGTGGGCGCAGAGTAAAGCGGATGGTGTATTCCTTGAGTACGCGATAAGTGCCGTTTGTACCTATTATTTCTATTTCCATCAAGTTGCCGCCACGTCCGCGTCTGATAACTTTCAGATCCAGCAGGGTGCCGATAGGATCGGGCGGTATGGCTTTGGATATAAATTGTCCTTGCTCCTGGGTAAGAACAAACTGTGGTTGAGCTTGCCAGCGCTCCGGCAGGGTACGGGTTAAAACGGCTTCCAGTTGGGGACGGGAAAATGTTACCTGCCAGCGAAACCAGGGTGAGAGGCTGTCGTAACCATCCCAAACTGTGGAAGTGAAAAAATCTTTGGCGCCTTTTTCCGTTTGCACAGCAGGCAGCCTGCCTGACCGCAACTGAGAACGGGAGGTTAAGTAGGGCACAGGTATACCTGGAAACTCTCCGGTTTCGTTATCATGCCAAACTTCTTCACTGGCTGCCGTAACTCCGGCAGAAGTGGAAAAAAAGCGGGTATCGGCGGGGGCGTCATTATACTTGACAATAATCCCCTGGGTAGCGTTTACGGCAGCTATACCCACAGAGTTTTCCGGCACATTATTGTACACTTGAAAAGCAACGCTATCATCCACATGGGCTCCGTATTTTAGCAAGCTGCCGCGCCCAACGGAGGCAACGGCATAAGTACGTGCGGCAACGGCTTGCACTTTCAGCGCTTCCAAGCCAAAACTTAACGGCATTTCACTGGCAACAACTGAAAACAGGTATGTTTCCAGGGGCAACTCATTGAGAAGGAGTAGTCCCTGATCATAGATACTGATTTCAAATTTGCCCCGGTACTGCGGAACAAAGGCAGGGGAACCGCGACGCAAATTTTCTACTTTAAAGCTCCCTTCAACGGTCGTGAAGAGATGCAGACGGTTGGCGAAAATTTTTCTTTCTCCCGACGGAAACGTGACGGCAATGGCATCCTCTAAGGGGCGGAAAAGTAAGGTTTGCCCCGGGCTAAATTGATAGTTTTCCTGAGCGATTTTATCTTCCAGGGTAAAGTTTGCCGTTGCCGTCAGTTGAATTTCTTGATGTAGTAGATGAGCAAAATCATTTGTTTTAATTAAAGCGCGAATTTTTTGCGGCCGGTAATCAGCAGGCAACAGCAAGGCTTCTATAATCCCATCCCGCAAAAAGGCAGTTAAATTTTCCATGCCGGATACAGCATTGTCAGGGGGTACAATCTGCACCTTACCATCTTGTTCCTGTAAAAACACAGGCGTTTCAGCAAGTTTATGCATACCTAAATTTTCGCTTTCTAAAATTTGTGCGGAAAGACTGAGAAGTTTTGTCAGCATAACTTGCTCGTAGGCGGCAAAATAGATTAAGCTCCCCTCCAACACAATGCCTGTACCCACAGAGTAAGGCTGTAAAGCAAGCTTGGTGGTAAATGACTTTTCTTTGCCGTCTGCTTCCTGAAGGATTATTTTTTCCTTTTTAGTTTCGCTGATAAATACCGGCGATAAGACAGCCATATCCGGTAAAGCGATAATTTCCCAAACTCCCCGGTGACGAACAAGCTCTGTAGCTAAAAGTATTGGTTTTTGCTCTAAAGATAACAGTACAATTGCTTGGGCGCGATGGAGAGAAGTTAACTGTATTTCCTTGACTTGGCCGAATTCCCATGAACCGTAACTTTGCAGAGCAGCGGCTATTGCTTCTTTATCCTGTAAGCGGGGGGCCAGTGCCGCAAAAACAGTATCATCGCCGCTGAGAACAGAAGTATAAAAGTGAACTATAGTATCTGCAATAGCTTTTTTTGTTAGTTCGACACTGAGAAAAAACACAAGTCCGCCCAGCAAGACCAACAGTACTAAAATGAGCAATTTTCGCAAAATCTTCTCCTCGCTTTACATAAGCTAAGTGATAATTACGTGCTAAATAAATTGAGTTAAAGATGAAAACTTTACCGGGAAAGCAACCGTCATTGATTATAGTTATTGTTTCTTATCATAATTTTACCCAAAAAATAATTTTCTCACCCTTGACGGGAACATATGTTTGCTATACAATGGTATAAAATGCCACAGGGGGAGTGGCCATGTTAGCCAGAGTACGCGGCTGCACCATTTTCGGCGTAGAGGGTAAAATGGTAGATGTTGAAGTTTATCTTTCCTCCCAACTACCCAGTTTTGATATTGTGGGACTGCCTGATGCAGCCGTCCGTGAGGCCAGAGACCGTGTGCGGGCGGCCGTCAAAAACAGTTCCTTCCATTTTCCGCCTCAACGGATAATTGTTAATTTGGCCCCCGCCGATTTGAAAAAAGAAGGGCCGCAACTTGATTTGGCTTTGGCACTGGGGATACTGTTCGCCAGCAAACAGTTGGAAGTGCCCACAGATTGGGTTTACTTGGGGGAACTGGCTTTGGACGGGACATTGCGCCCTGTCCGCGGGGTATTGCCCATGGTTATGGCGGCGCGCGAAGCCGGTTGCCGCAATCTTCTGCTGCCCTTGGCCAATGCGGCTGAGGCGGCATTAGTAAAGGGCGTCCGGATAGTCGGCGCCGAATCATTGGAACAAGCCGTCGCCATTTTATCCGGCAGACAAATACCGCCTCCCATACCGGCTTATAAACAGCCCAATTCAATAAAGCAGGATGATTTTCAGGTGGTAAAAGGGCAGGAAAATGCCAAAAGGGCTTTGGAAGTGGCGGCGGCAGGTGGACATAATGTACTGATGACTGGGCCTCCCGGTTCAGGCAAAACCATGTTGGCTCGTTGTGTTCCTTCCATCCTACCGCCCATGTCAGAAGAAGAAAGTTTGGAAACGACAAAAATTTACAGTGCTGCCGGTCTTTTGCCGGAAAATAGCGGTTTAATTACAAAAAGACCATTTCGCAGCCCTCACCATACTTTGACGCCCACAGCACTCTGCGGCGGTGGGCACAACCCACGCCCCGGCGAGGTAAGTTTAGCTCATAATGGCGTTTTGTTTTTGGATGAAATGCCTGAATTTCGCCGGGAAACGCTGGAAGTTTTGCGCCAACCTTTAGAAGAAGGTACAGTGACGGTAACCAGACTGCAGTCAAGCTATACTTATCCTTCACGTTTTATGCTCCTGGCTTCCATGAACCCATGTCCTTGCGGTATGCTTTTTGATCCGGAAGTGGAATGTGTTTGTACACAAAGACAGATACATAATTACAGGCATAAAATTTCCGGTCCTTTATTAGACCGGATAGATATCTTTGTAGAAGTGGCGCGCCTGCGTTACGATGAAGTGGCGGGGACAGGCCGGGGAGAATCATCGGCCGAGATTGCCGCACGGGTGGCAGCGGCGCGTGCAAGACAATTAAAGCGATTTGCCAAACATAGCCTCACCTGTAATGCACAAATGTCAGGACAACAAATTCAAAGTTACTGTAAACCGGATGCCGCAGGCCGCGATTTATTGCGTAATGCTTTCACCCGTTTGCGGCTGACGGCCAGAGCATATGACCGCATCTTGAAAGTGGCAAGAACTATTGCCGATTTAGAAGCAGAAAAAAATATTTTGCCCAAGCATTTAGCGGAAGCCATTAGTTACCGTCAGGCTTTGCATTATTAGCCGTCCCGGAAGCAAGCAGTTTTTCATGTAAAATGTCCAAAGCCACCATATTATTTGGCCAATATAGCATTTGGCGTGCTTCGGCATAGGATAGCCATTGAAAAGCTGTGTGTTCCTCTGACAAGCGGATGGCCGGCGGGTTTTTTACTTCCACGGCCAAAACTGACATGGCACATTCTTTGCCATGCATATTAAAAAAATAATAATGCTGGGGGTCAAAAACTTGTTCATATTTTTCGATCCCCGTTTCTTCAAATAGCTCCCGTAAAGCGGCAGTACGATTAGACTCCGGGGGTTCAATATACCCGGTTACAGGTTGCCAGAAACCTCCCAGGGAAGGGGTTCTTTTTAGCAGCAAGTAAAGTGGTTCCTTTTCAGTCCATTGGTAGAGCCACACCATTATACAGCGTATCACTGTTATCACTCCCTATAGTCAACTATAACGGGAAAGAAACGGCCACGCAAGCGAAATTATTTTTCCGCTTTATGCCGGCAAAAAATTACCCCCGCTTCAGACCGGCGGGGGTAATGTAAAATTTTATTTATGTTTACTTGTAGGAACTAACCGGCAATACACGGCCGATGTAAATATGGTCCGGCATCACATTTCCTTTGCCGCTATAGGTAAAATATTCAGTACAATAGGCGATACCGTTTGTGGATGCCTGACTGGACCAGTAATGCAAACCAATGATTTTGCCCTCATCGTCCCGTACCCAATCAATAAACACAACAGAATGACCTGTATGGTTGGTGCGGGAAAGATCCAGAAAATCACCGCTTTTTGCTTCTTCCCAATTATGAATCTGTTTGCCAAGCCCATATTTTTCAATGGCTACTGCCAAATTATTGTATTTTTTTTCACCCGAGGCAACATACCAAAGCATTTGAAAATCTTTCAATTGAGCAAAAGTCATGCCGTTAAAATCATCAGGAGATAAGCCAAGTTTCCGGTTGCGTGCCTGCATAGCTTTAAAGAAAACTTCAAAGGTAATGCCGGAACAGTGACTGGCACGATTTCCGCTGGGGTGCGCTTTAGCTACTATGCGTCCGCCATAATATAGATCTTCCGTCACGCCGTTATAGTTTTGATAATCAGTATTTAATAAATAAGGATAGTTGCCTGGTTTGTAACCGGCAATGACAGTTAAAACATAACTGTTTAGGTCTGTATCGCCCACCGGAGTTGCCGGTGCCGGTTTAGGTTCCGGTTTTGTCCCGGGTTTAGTTTCAGGTACCGTTTTGGGCTTGTCCCGGGAAACGGTTGCCGGCAGTTCAGTTTTTGGCCTGGCAGCCTGTGGCGGATTTTCCTTCTGCACTTTTTCCGCGGGGGGAACATTGCCGGCTACAGTTTCGGTTATAGCAGGTGTTTCTGCAGGGATTTTCTCTTGATTTACTGATTCACTATGTACGGGAGATTTTTCTGCGGCAGGTTTTTCTACAGTTTTTGCAGAATTTACCTGCAATGATTCCGGGACATGGTTAAGCTCTGGCTTTGGGGGAAAATACTGGTGATGCAAGGTTAAGGCGGAACAGAGGGCAAGCAGGCAGAAAAGGATGACCAGGACTTTAGCTGTGAATAAAGGCAATTTCCTCACCTACTTGTTAAGAAATATGTTAAGATTGTTAAGAGGTGTTAATAGAAATTATATATAATATCAAGGTAAAAGCATATCTGTAACTTATGGCAAGACTGGCCAAAGTATCCAGTGGTTTTACCACAAAAAAAAACTGCCTTGATGGCAGTTCTGACTTATTGCTGCTGACTTTGATTCATAGGATTATTTTGCCTGAGGTAGTTGAGGCGGCTGTTTAGTTGCTGAATATGACGGTCCATATCATCGGCCATTTGTAAAAACATGGCCTTGGCCATCTGATCCTCCGTAGCTTTAGCAAAGGTAGCATAGCTGCCCTTGGCGCTTTCAGCGGCGGCAATAGCCTTTTTTAAATCTGATTGTACTGTCATGATTTT
>JAAYSO010000075.1 GCA_012523945.1 Bacillota bacterium | reverse complement strand
GTAACAACAAGAGAATTTAAAATATTTCTAAAGACTGCGAACCTTAAAAAACTAGTTCCCCTTAGTGATGACCATATACTAAATACAATCACCATAACAACAAAGATCAGTATAAGCAAGAAAACTTTATGTTGAATAATAGGTGCAATATATTTTTTATAAACGCTTGTTTTTTCCAAGCTCTTCGCCTCCTTGCCAAGTTAATGGTAACACGGGCTATACTGTCTAAGAAACTTCTCGCATTGCCAGCGACAGTACTTTTTCTTCCGTTGCTTCTTCCCGAGTTAAAACGCCTGTAACACGGCCCCTGTTCATTGTAACAATTCTGTCCGCCAGGTTAATTACTTCAGGCAGTTCACTGGAGATTAATATCACTGCAATGCCTTGTCTGGCTAAATCACAGATAGTCTGATAAATCTCCCTTTTCGTGCCCACATCAATGCCTTTGGTGGGCTCATCAAGAATGAGAAGTTTTGTCTGCATCATTTCACTGGTCCACCGACCAAGGATAACTTTCTGCTGGTTGCCGCCGGATAGTTCACCGGCAATTTTTTCAATGGAAGGAGTTTTAATTGAATATTTTTTCACCGCATCATCCACTATATCTTTTACTTTCTCTTGACTAATGAACAATTTTTTGCGCAATTTATCCATAAAGGGCATAACCACATTATTTTTAATGGAATGCAGCATAATCAGCCCCTGTTCTTTGCGGTCTTCGGGACATAATGCGATGCCGTGTTCAATAGCAGCTTTCGGAGACTCAAAAACAACTTTTTTGCCGTCAAAAATAATTTCCCCACCTGTTACCGGATCTGCACCAAACAGTGCCCGCGCCACTTCTGTGCGTCCGGACCCCACCAGTCCTGCCAAGCCCAAAATTTCACCTTTGCGCACCTCAAAACTTACGTCTTGCAAGTACGGTGACTTTAAATGTTTAACTTCAAGTATAACTTCACCCAGGCTTTCGTTGCGGCACAAGTTTGCATATGTGTCACCGATATCACGGCCTACCATGGCTTTAATTAGTTCAGCTTCATTGGTATCTTCAGTTTTGAAGGAATTAACAAACTTACCGTCTTTTAAAACAACTATTTCGTCTGTAATCTGGAATATTTCCGCTAAGCGATGGGAGACATAAATAATAACTTTTCCTTCTTCTTTAAGTTTACGAATAAGTTTAAATAAGATATCTATTTCCGTATCAGTCAAAGGTGCCGTCGGTTCATCGAAAGCAATTATGTCTGCATTGCGGGCATAAGCTTTCATAATTTCCACCATCTGCTGATATGCCACATTCAGGCGTCCTACCTGTTCTGTCGGGTCTATGGGCAGGCCAAAAGTATCTATCAGTTTTTTCGCCTGTTGATATAGTTTGTTACTGTCAAAGAGACCGAATTTTGTCTTGGGAAGATTGTCTGGATAGATATTTTCCATTACAGACATAGTGGGAATTAATTGCCGTTCCTGATAAATCACGCTTATGCCTGCCGCTATGGCCGCTTGGGGATCGGGGAAGGAGACAGGTTCACCGTTGATTAAAATTTCACCTTCATCGGCTTTTTGGTCCCCACTCATAATTTTCAGTAAAGTACTTTTCCCCGCACCGTTTTCGCCCAGCAGCGCCAATACTTTTCCGCCTTCCGCCCTAAAACTAACGTTGTCCAGAGCGCGAACACCAGGGTAAGATTTCCCGATTCCGCGAAACTCTAATGTTTTAGTCATACGTCCACCCACCTAACATACATGATTATAAGGTTCCTTTTTTTTCACAAAATGCATCTTTTCACCACCAGTCAGATTAAAGCAAACATGGGCAGCGGTGAAGCCGCCCATGTTTACCGACCTACAAATTTTACGGTGCTTTGTAATTATCAGGAACGTCAATAAAGGGGGAATAATCATCCATGGAGATTCCTTCCTGACTGTAGGGATAAGCATCCGCTTTTGCATACATATCGGTCCATTCCAGATAATGCTTGTAGGTTTCGTATTCCAGCCAGACAGTGGGAAGTCTAAGTTGTGAGTAGTTATGACCGTCCGTGCCGTGGTCATCCCATTTTACCCAGCTGGGCCAGATTGTATCGGGAGTTGCCCAGCCGTTGAGATAAGCATATACCGCACCTAAAATAGGCTCCGCATAGAGGTTTTGCGCTGTAAACAGAGCATAACGGAATGCGTCCTGCTGGCCGTTATCCCACTGCATCTGCAAGCCGGAACCACCGAAGGTTACGACACAGGATGTGTCAGTGAGACCTTGCTGGTCAAGAACGGACGCTGCAGCTTGGGCAAAGTCGTCAATGAGGCCCATTACTAGCCAGTATTTATAATCGTTGGTGGAGATAATGGGACCTACTGCGTCGATGCCGCCCTGCAGGTTAATTCCTGTAGAAACTGCGTCTGCAACGAAGAAATTATCTGTGCTGCCTGTTTCAGCCTTCCAGACTTCTTCGGCACCGATAACCCGTTCTTGGAGTGCCGGGGAAGTAGAGAACGCCATGGCGACAAAGCCTACTTCTTCCCAGGGTACATCGGGGAAGTTCTCTTTTTTCCACTCGATCAGCTTATATGTCTGTTGCCGACCGGCATCAAAGTTGTCAAAACCGACATACGGGTGAATTAAATTGCCGCCTACAGGTATTCCTTCACCGCTTGCGCCATCCCGGGGAGGAGCCATTTGCGACATCCACTGCACTTCGGGGTATTGCTCAAGTAAATTGGCTACAGCCGGAAATACTGTTACGTCCGGATCAAGAATGAATCCGTTTACCCCCTGGTCAATCATGTTTTGTAAATTTGTCAGAAATAAATCCGAATCACCATTGGCTGATAAAAAGCCGACCCATTCGCAGTTAAAGAGCGGGGCCCAATGCTCGTACGCATCAGCAGATTGTTGATACAAAGGACCACTTTCACCGGCCAGGTAAGCTATTTTGTACCTGGGATTCTGCGTATAATCATATTCATGATCATAGTGGGCAATCTTGTCCAGATTTATGCTGCCGTCAGGGTTTGCGTGCGGATATGGTTTCCCACTGCTAGTTCCACCTGTGCCGGGAGTCTCTGGCACGTTATTGCCGACATTGTTGCCGTCATTAGAACAACCAAAAAGCGAGAACATCAACATTAACGCAAGTACAACCACTAGTGCCTTATGTTTCTTCATGCTTTTCTTCTGTCCCCCTCAAAAGTTACTTTGTTTGTTACCGTGCGCACAGCTAACTTAATTGTAGAGAACTTACTGAAACTTGTCAAGATTGATAAATTTCCTCTTACCTAACTGTTTACTATAATGGGAAAATAAAACCAGCAACTTGATTTCAGGCAAAAAAGCAACTTTAGAAACAGTTTATTTAAAAAATTTTTTTCAGAGGGGCTCCCGCCTTCAGCTTCAACCTGTTATTTTAAGGAAACCCCTCCATTTATTGTGCTTCTCCCACATTTTTAGTCTGGGAGACCGTTTTCAGCGGAAGCCAGGACAAAATCAATTTGCCGTTCTTCGCTGTCAGCCCGTTTTAAAATCACACGTACCGGCTGACCAATGCGAAAAATCTTGCCTGTTCGTTCACCAATAAGAGCCATTTTATCTTCATGGTAATGATAATAATCATCATCCATACTGGAAATATGGATCAACCCTTCCACCAGATTATCCAGTTCCGCAAACAGACCAAATGATGTGACCCCGGAAATTACTGCAGGAAATTCCTGACCAATTTTGTCAGCCATGTATTCCACTTTCTTTACATCCACGCTCTCCCTTTCTGCCTCCATAGCAATACGTTCACATAAAGATGCACGTTCCGCAGCCTGAATGCAGTATTTAGCGATCCTTTGCCGGCGTTTTTTCGTGGGCATACCCTGTTGGTATTCTTTCAGCAGTCTGTGAATGACTAAATCAGAATAACGGCGTATTGGTGCGGTAAAATGCGTGTAATAAGTGGCAGCCAGACCATAGTGGGGAACCTGTTCTGTAGAATACCTGGCCTGTTTCATGGCACGTAGCAGCAGCGTATTCACTATTCGCTCCAAAGGACTGCCGGCAACATTGCCTAGCAAATCCTGCAACGCTTTGGGGTGAACATTTTCCGGTTTACCTTTAAGGGAAAGCCCCAGATTATGAATGAAATCACGGAAATAAAGCATTTTTTCTTCATCCGGACGTTCATGAACACGGTAAATAAAGGGCAATTCTAAATGGGCAAAATGTTCGGCCACTGTTTCGTTACAAACCAGCATAAATTCTTCTATGATTGTTTCAGCAATAGTGCGCGGGCGTTTCACAAGTTCAAGAGGCTTGCCGTCCTCAGCAAGCACAATTTTTATTTCCGGCAAAGCAAAATCAATGGCTCCCCGGTCCATACGCTTTTTCCGTAAAACGAGCGCCAACTGTGCCATTTCTTCCACCATCGGTGCCACCGCGGCATAACGCTGCAGAAGCTTTTGGTCTTTATCTTCCACCATAGCCCGTACTTCATCGTAAGTTAAACGCTCCTGCGTACGGATCACACTGGCACTGAATTCATAAGAAAGAACCTGACCTGAAGGACCGATTTCCATTATTACCGATTGTGCCAAACGGTCTACTTGCGGATTTAAACTACAAAGATCGTTGGAGAGCTCCGGCGGTAGCATGGGGATGACGCGGTCAACCAGGTACACACTATTCCCCCGCCTGAAAGCTTCCCGATCCAGAGCAGAACCCTCTTTAACATAATGGGCTACATCAGCAATATGAACACCCAGTACCCAATTGCCTTTTTCGTTACGCTCCAGGGAAACGGCATCATCAAGATCTTTGGCATCGGCACCGTCTATGGTAATAAGCTGCATGTGGCGAAAATCACGGCGGTTTTGTAGCTCTTTGGTTTCAAATTCGCGTTTTATAGCCTTAATTTCTTTTTTTACTTCCGGGGGAAAATCCTCTGGCAGTTCATATTTTTTAATGATCGTTAAAGTATCAATGCCTTTATCACCCGGGAAACCTAAAATGTCTGCAATGATACCTTCCGGATTGCGACGTTTTTCCGGCCACCTGGTGATTTTGACCTGTACTTTCATCCCGTTTTTAAGCGCTTTGGCTTCGTTTTTAGGGATGAAAATATCTTGAAAAATGCGCTGGTCATCAGGCACTACAAAGCCAAAATTTCTTCCGGCTTCAAAACGTCCCACAATTAAATCGGAACGTCTTTTCAGAATACGAATGATTTCACCTTCACTGCTACGTCCGCTACCTCCTTTGAGCAGGCGGGCAACCACATGATCATTATGCATGGCTCCGTTCATACGGTTGGCCGGAATGAAAACATCGTTAAAATCCGGATTATCGGGAATTACAAAACCAAAACCCGCCTGGTTGC
Organism: Bacillota bacterium; assembly: GCA_012523945.1. GTDB lineage: Bacteria > Bacillota > Dethiobacteria > Dethiobacterales > Dethiobacteraceae > JAAYSO01. The sequence goes on along the minus strand of JAAYSO010000075.1, from coordinate 17,297 downwards.
CCTGCAGATGCCCCACCACCAGATTCATTTTTTCCGGAAGACCGTAACGGCCGTAGCGAGTTTTAATTACTTTGCCTTCCTGTTCCAGCTCCTCCAGTAGTTTGTGAAAACGCTTAATCTCCCGCCTGTCGGCAAAGCCAAGTTCCCTTGTTAATTCATCAATTTTTAGGGGCTTATAAGCCACTTCACGCATAAAACTTAAAACTTTTTCTTCAAGACTCATATCTGCCCTCTTTTCATCTGTGCTAGCAAAGATTTTCTTAGACATTTTTACACATTTTTTATTTTTTAATACATAACTTCACCTTAAAATTAAAATTAGTGATCAACTTTCCTGTTAAGACAAAAGAGCGGCTACGCCGCTCTTTAGCTAGAAAAGAAGTTCAATTAAAGGCACAATTTTAGTGAGTAAAGGAGCAAATACTAAAGCCACAATACTCATTAATTTAATCAGAATATTCAGTGACGGCCCGGAAGTATCCTTAAAGGGGTCGCCTACGGTATCACCCACTACGGCTGCTTTATGAGGTTCAGAACCTTTACCGCCATGGGCACCACCTTCAATATATTTTTTGGCGTTATCCCAGGCACCGCCTGCATTAGCCATGAAAATAGCTAGCAACACACCTGAGAGTAAGGAGCCTGCCAAAAGTCCTCCCAGTGCTTCCGGTCCCAGAATAAACCCAATTAAAAGCGGAACAACAACGGCCAAAAGGCCGGGAACAACCATCTGACGCAAAGCCGCACCGGTAGAAATATCTACACAACGGGCATAATCAGGTCTGGCCTTTCCTTCCATAATCCCGGGAATTTCACGGAATTGTCTCCGTACTTCTTCAATCATGTCAAAGGCGGCACGGCCGACGGCATCCATGGTCAAAGCAGAGAAGAAGAAGGGCAACATGGCACCAATTAACATGCCGGCAATAACTTCGGCACTGGTAATGTTGATGGTACTGATGCCCACTGCTTGTGTATAAGCGGAGAAGAGAGCCAATGCCGTCAGGGCGGCTGAACCAATGGCAAAACCTTTACCGATAGCAGCAGTAGTATTACCTACAGAATCAAGCTCGTCCGTAATTTGACGTACAGACTCGTCCAAATCTGCCATTTCAGCAATACCACCGGCATTATCGGCAATGGGGCCGTAAGCGTCAACGGCAATGGTCATTCCGGCTGTGGCCAGCATACCAACGGCTGAAATAGCAATACCGTAAATACCGGCAGTAAAGTTTGCTACCAAGATGGCTATGGCAATGATCAAAAGCGGCAACATGGTAGACCGCATTCCCACCGCCAGACCGGAAATAATATTGGTTGCCGGACCGGTTTGTGAGTTTTCAGCAATATTTCGTACAGGTTTATGGCTGTCGGAAGTATAAAATTCAGTGATGCGACCGATAAGTATACCTGCCAGCAAGCCTGCAATTACTGCCCAGAAAGGTCCAATGCCGCCGAATTCAAAACTATAATGATTAATGACAAAATAAGAGGCAATGATGACTAACAAACCACTGACCAGTGTCCCGCGATCCAAAGCGGAGGAAAGTTTAGCACCTTCTTTAGCTCTGACAAAGAAAGTTCCGATAATTGAAGCCAAAACACCGGTAGCTGCTACTATCATAGGCACTAAAACGCCTTCTATACCATACGCTACGATCCCTATCGCCATAGCCGCAATAATGGAACCTACATAAGATTCAAAAAGGTCGGCTCCCATCCCGGCCACGTCTCCCACATTATCGCCCACGTTATCGGCAATAACGGCCGGGTTGCGCGGATCATCTTCAGGAATGCCGGCTTCTACTTTACCTACCAGGTCTGCACCGACATCGGCTGCTTTCGTATAAATGCCACCGCCGACACGAGCAAACAAAGCAATGGAGGAGGCACCCAGAGCAAACCCGTTAACAATATCGGGATCCTTGAAAATCATGTAGAGCACACCTATGCCTAAAATCCCCAGGCCAACCACGGACAGACCCATGACAGCACCGCCGGAAAAAGCTACTGTAAGTGCTTGGCCCATACTTTTACGTGCCGCATTAGTTGTACGTACATTAGCTTTAGTAGCTATATTCATACCGATATAGCCTGCCAGTGCCGAAGCAACAGATCCGCAAAGGTAGCTGATTGCCGTGCCAAAATCAATGGCTATTGTGATAATAATAAATAAAACAACAACAAAAATCACCAGCGTCCGGTATTCACGACTTAAAAAAGCCATGGCACCTTCCTGAATGGCCTGCGCAATTTCATTCATACGCTTGTCCCCAGGTTCGGCGCTGGTTACTCTTTTGGCAAAAATAAAAGCAAATAACAATCCGATTAGACCTGCAACTGGAATTAAGTAAAATATTGTTTCCATGCTTTCTACTCCTTCTTTTTTATTTCTCCAAATTACTTAAACCCCGGCCGGCAGGGGTTTTTTAGCCTATCTGAATCTTCATCGTCAAGAGAATTATTTTAGCAACGGGGTTAAGATCATGGCCAAAATCACAAAAAGCACGGCAAAAATTACCGTTAACTTTGCAAGCAGATCATCAAGTCCTTTTTTCTTACCAAATATAGATTGAGCTCCGCCGGTAAAAGTTCCGGTGAAACCTGCCGATTCCGAGGACTGGAGCAGTACGGACGCAATCATACCGAGTCCCACCACAAGAAATACTATATTGAGAAAAAGTACCAACCTCTCGACACCTCCCTTATTTGCGCTACAGCCGGTAAGTTACGCTGTCTGTGCCATTTGCTATTCTACCACAGCAAGTGGCAAAAAACAACAGACTTCTTGCTGTTACCGCCTTTACAGGCTTATTTGAAAGGGTTGCCGGCAAAGCGTGCATTATCTTCCAGTTCTTCTTCAATACGCAGCAGTTGGTTATATTTTGCCACGCGATCCACACGGGAAGGAGCTCCTGTTTTAATTTGACCGGCTGTAGTGGCAACAGCCAGATCGGCAATAGTGACGTCATCTGTTTCCCCGGAACGGTGAGAAATAACGGCATTATAACCGGAAGCTTGTGCTAAACGGATGCAGTCCAAGGTTTCCGTTACCGTCCCTATTTGATTAAGCTTGATTAAGACGGCATTGGCTGTTTTTGTTTCAATACCGCGCTGCAGGCGCTCCACATTGGTAACAAATAAATCATCGCCCACCAACTGCACTTTATCTCCTATAGCCTGCGTTAAAAGTTTCCACCCTTCCCAGTCTTCTTCGGCCAAACCGTCCTCAATGGAAACTATGGGATAAACATTTGCCAGTTTTTCATAATACTCTACCATTTCTTCTGCCGATTTTTCTAATCCTTCACCGTCCAAATGATACATACCGTCTCGGTACATTTCCGTTGCCGCCACATCCAGTGCCAGCACCACATCCGTACCCGGATGATAACCTGCAGCTTCAATGGCTTCAACAATTACTTCCAAAGCTTCCTCATTGGAAGCAAGGTTGGGGGCAAAACCGCCCTCATCCCCCACAGCCGTGTTCAAGCCTTTTTTCTGCAATACTTTTTTGAGATAATGAAAAACTTCCGTCCCCATCCGCAAAGATTCTTTAAAGGTGGGGGCGCCCACAGGCATAATCATAAATTCCTGAATATCCACATTGTTATCGGCATGTTTGCCGCCGTTTAAAATATTCATCATGGGAACAGGTAGTAATTTAGCATTGACACCGCCCAAATACCGGTAAAGCGGCAGACCCACCGCATTAGCCGCAGCTTTGGCCACAGCCATGGAAACCCCTAAAATTGCATTGGCTCCGAGCCTGCTTTTATTCGGTGTGCCGTCCATGGCAATTAAAGCTTTATCAATTGCTTCCTGCTCCAAAGCATCCATATCTCCCAGTGCCGGAGCAATAATCTCATTCACATTTTCCACTGCTTTTTGGACACCTTTACCCAAGTATCTTTTTTTATCATCATCTCGTAATTCCACCGCTTCAAAGGCGCCCGTTGAAGCACCGGAAGGCACCGCCGCCCGTCCGAAAGCTCCGTTTTGCAGCAGCACATCTACTTCCACTGTAGGATTCCCCCGGGAATCTAAAATTTCACGGGCAAATACTTCTATAATATTAGTCATAAATCATGCCTCCTTCTTACTCTTTTTGGCATCAGGGTAAATTAAAAGCGAAGTACCTGTCATTTCCGGTGGTTTAGGCAAACCCAAAAGTTGCAGCATGGTAGGAGCTATATCGGGCAAACTGCCGCTTTTTTGCAGCCGCAATTCTTGTTTGGATATAAGTATAAAAGGAACAGGATTGGCCGTATGTGCCGTAAACGGCTGTTTGGTATGGTCTAACATCTGTTCCGCATTACCGTGATCCGCCGTAACAATTACTATTCCTCCCTGCGCCAGTACCGCCTCCACCACTTTTTCCAAACAAGAATCAATTGTTTCCGCAGCTTTAACGGCTGCTTCGAAAATTCCTGTATGACCGACCATGTCGGTGTTGGCATAGTTCAGGATAATCACGTCATATTTACCAGCGGTAATGGCTTCCAGTACTTTCTCCGTCACTTCCGGTGCACTCATTTCCGGTTGCAGATTATATGTGGGTACCTTGGGGGAGGGAACTAAAATACGGTCTTCGCCGGCAAAAGGTACTTCCTCCCCGCCGCTGAAGAAAAAGGTTACATGGGCATATTTTTCTGTTTCCGCTATCCGTAATTGTTTAAGGCCGGCAGCGGCAATAACTTCACCAAAAGTTTGCCGCGGATGTTCCGGGGGAAAAGCAACCGGAGCCTTAATGGTTTCATCATATTGCGTAAAACAGACAAAATAAGGCAGAGGATAAGCACAGCCCCGATCAAATCCGGCAAAATCCGTATCTGTAAAGGCGCGGGTTATCTGTCGGGCACGGTCGGGACGGAAATTAAAGAAAATAACGGCATCGGGAGAATTAATGGTAGCCAGCGGCTTCCCGCCCTTATCAAGAATTACCGTAGGTTGAACAAACTCATCTGTCTCCCCGCGTTCATAAGCATTCTCCAAGGCATGCAAGGAACTTGCCGCCATTTCACCTTCGCCCTGCACCATGGCGCGGTAGGCCAGCTCCACCCGCTCCCAGCGTCTGTCCCGGTCCATGGTATAATAACGGCCTGCCACGGTAGCTACGGCACCCAATTTAAGAGCACACAGCTTCTCTTCCAGAGCAGTCAGGTAAGTACGGGCACTTTTGGGTCCCACATCACGCCCGTCTAAAATAGCATGGATATAAACTTTTTGCAACTCATGCCGCTTTGCCAGTTTCAATAAAGCAAATAAATGCTGGAGATGGCTATGGACACCGCCGTCAGAAACTAAACCCATTAAGTGTAAACACGATCCGGTACGTTTCACATGTTCCAGAGCAGAAAGTAAAGTGGGGTTGGTAAAGAATGTTTCTTCTTTAATCGCCTTGGTAATGCGGGTCAAGTCCTGATACACTACTCTGCCGGCACCAATATTCAAATGGCCCACTTCGGAATTGCCCATTTGGCCTTCCGGCAGTCCCACGGCTTCTCCGCTGGCCTGCAGTTTTGCCACCGGATAATTTGCCAATAGATGATGATAATAAGGTGTATGAGCTTGCTGGATGGCATTACCTTCTTGTTTACGGCTTAAGCCCCATCCGTCCAAAATCAGTAAAACCAGTGGTTTTGGGCGACTCATAAAAATGCCACCTCCGCTGCCGTATTTACCAGGCTTGCAAAAGTGGAAGCTTCCAAACTGGCGCCGCCCACTAAAGCACCATCTAACTCTGCCGCCTGCATAAATTCAGCTATATTATCCCTGTTAACACTACCACCGTAGAGAATACGCACCTCGCGGGCAGTTTGCATGCTAAATTGTTCACTCACTATTGTACGGATCCGGGCGGCAACTGTACCGGCATCGACGACTGTGGCCGCCAGGCCGCTGCCAATAGCCCAGACCGGCTCATAAGCAATGACAATTTTGCTTACGTCCGCAGGGTCAAGCCCCTTTAACGCCGTACTTACCTGTTCAGTAATGACTGCCATAGTTTGCCGGGCCTGACGCTGTTCCAACGTTTCGCCCACACAAAGAATTGGCGTGATTTTATGTTGATAAGCAGCTTTTATTTTCTGCGCCACCTGCCGGTCTGTCTCGCCAAAAAGCCGGCGTCTTTCCGAATGTCCTATGATGACATAATCTACCTGAAGATCTTTTAGCATTAGAGGTGATACTTCTCCGGTAAAAGCACCGGCAGTTTCCCAAAACATATTCTGTGCGCCCAAGCGCAGCCCGTACCGGCGGCAAGTCTCCCCCACAGCCGCCAACAGGGTAAAGGCAGGACAAATGACGATTTCAGGCTTGAGGGCAGCTAAAAGCCCTGCACATTGCTCAACAAATTGCACGGCTTCACTTTGCTTTTTGTGCATCTTCCAGTTAGCCGCAATCAATGGTATTCGCATATTTTCCTCCCTGTTTATCCTGCAGCACCGCAATCCCCGGAAGTTCTTTACCTTCCCAGAATTCCAGTGTGGCGCCACCGCCTGTGGACAAATGTGAAATTTGCTCGCTCACACCTGCCTGCTCAACGGCTGCCACGACGTCGCCGCCGCCAATAATGGAAAAGGCATCACCGGCGGCAACCGCTTTCGCCACGGCAATAGTACCTTGAGCAAAAGCAGAAACTTCAAAAACACCAAGGGGACCATTCCAGACGATGGTTTTTGCCGCCTTTATCTGTTCGGCAAAAACGGCACGTGTTTTTTCACCAATATCTAAAGCCATTTTATCCTGGGGAACAGCGCCGGCAGGTACATTTTCCGCACCCTTTTCGTCATGCAGATCAGTGGCAACAGTTAAGTCTACAGGTAAACACAAATTCACCCCGCAGACCTGGGCTTTCTCCATAATTTCCTTTGCCTGCCCAACTTGATCGGGCTCAAGCAGGGATTTTCCCATTTTGTACCCTTTGGCCCGCAAAAATGTATTGGCCATGCCGCCGCCCAAAAGAATGGCATCGGCAAAGGTAAGGAAATTATTTAAAACATTAATTTTATCAGTAATTTTGCTGCCGCCCACAATAGCAACCACAGGCTTTTGCGGATTATGTAAGGAACGGCTTAAGGCCGTAATTTCTTTTTCCATCAGAAAACCGGCTACTGCCGGCAGGAAAGCTGCAACACCTACATTGGAAGCATGAGCACGGTGTGCAGTGCCAAAAGCATCCGAAACGAACAGTTCTGCCAACTGGGCATACGCTTTCGCCAATTGGGGATCATTGGCTTTTTCACCGGGATGAAAACGAACATTTTCCAAAAGCAAAATCTGTCCGGGCTGTAAATTTGCCGCCAATTGCTCCACCTGCGGCCCCACCACTTCATCCGCTTTTATCACTTCAGCTCCGCACAATTCTCTCAGGCGTTCAGCCACAGGTGTTAAGCGCAATTTTTCGTCTATCTTACCCTTGGGTCGCCCTAAATGGCTGGCTAAAATTACAGAAGCCCCCTCTGCCAACAAATAACGTATAGTTGGGAGGGCAGCTTTTATTTTGACATCGGCAATAATTTCTCCATTTTCATTTAACGGTACATTGAAATCAACACGCGCAAATACCTTCTTGCCTTTGACTGAAACATCTTTTACTGTTTTTATTAACATCTTTAACCTCCACTTGGAGAATTGGCAGCCGCCCGCAGTCTGCAGGCGGCATCAGGATTAGAGACGTTTACCGATATATACGGCCAGATCAAGTACCCGGCAAGCATATCCCCACTCATTATCATACCAAGAGATTACTTTAATCATACTGTCCCCCACCAGCATGGTGGAAAGAGCATCAACAATACTGGATCTGGGGTCTTGTCTGTAATCAACGGAAACTAACGGTTCAGTGGAAATACCCAGAATTCCCGCCATGGGGCCGGCTGCGGCACGACGGAAAGCCTCATTGACTTCTTCCACAGTCACTTTTTGTTCAAGTTCAGCCGTTAAGTCCACCATGGAAACTGTAGGTGTTGGTACACGTACAGCAAAACCGTCCATTTTCCCCTCTAATTCTGGCAGCACCTGCGACACGGCGCGGGCAGCCCCCGTTGTGGTGGGAACCATGGAAAGTCCCGCAGCCCGGGCTCTGCGTAAATCTTTGTGGCTGGCATCCAATAATCTTTGATCTGTAGTATATGCATGGATGGTAGTCATTAAACCACGTTTAAAACCAAATTCATCAGCCAGCACTTTACAGACGGGAGCCAGACAGTTTGTGGTACAGGAAGCATTGGAGATTACGTGATGTTTGGCCGGATCATAATCTTTTTCGTTTACACCAAGCACCACAGTCAGAGCATCACCTTTGATGGGTGCGGTAACAATAACTTTTTTTACACTTCCCCCCAAATGCTTTGCGGCTTCCTCAACTGTGCGAAAAGCACCAGTAGCTTCAATAACAATGTCTACGCCGTGTGCATTCCAGTCAAGTTTGGCAGGATCCCTGTCGGCAAGAATTTTTACTTCTTTACCTTCTATAAACAACGCATTTTTGCCGGCTTTTACCTCAAAAGGGAAACGACCATAAAGCGAGTCATACTGTAATAGATGAGCCAGCATCTCCGGATCACGGGTACTGTTAACTGCAACCAGTTCTACTTCGGGATTTTCATGCGCCAAGCGGATACATGCTTTACCAATGCGCCCGAACCCGTTTATACCAATTCTGATAGCCATCATGTTACCTCCCAATAAAATGTCTCAGCAAGCTTAAGGGGTACCCCCTAAAAACTACTCCATCGGATAGAAAAGAAAGCAAAACAAATAAAACGGCAAAACACAAACTTAATTTCTACACAAAGAGGTGAATTCCTGCCTAAATGGTATACCATATTTACTAAATTGTATACCATAATTGTGAAAAAAGCACATAAAAAGAGCGCCACTGCGCTTTAAATTTTTTATAAAAACTTTCTTCCTATTTTCTCCAGGCGCCGCATGCGGTGATTGACACCGGATTTACTTAAGGGCGGCTGCAGCATCTGGCCCAACTCCACCAAGCTGGCCTCCGGATGTTCCAAGCGCAAGTAAGCAAGTTCTCTTAAAGGGGGTGATAATGATTCCAAGCCAATATGTTCGGCAATGGCTTTAATGGCTTGCGCCTGGCGCACTGCCGCTTTTACCGTTTTCGTCACATTGGCCGTTTCAAAATTAACCAGGCGGTTTATCCGGTTACGCAAGTCCTTTAAAATGCGGACATTTTCAAAATCCAAAAGTGCCGCATGAGCACCGATAACATTAAGAAAATCTGCAATCTGCTCACTGTCCTTTAAATATACCATGTACCCGTTTTTGCGTTCAGTGATTTTTACTTTAATGGCAAATGTTTTGATGAGAGCTGCTATATTTTCAGCGTGCTGCTGAGAATCGCTATAGATTTCCAAATGGTAAGAATTTTCCGGGTTTAAGATGGAACCGGCCGAGAGAAAAGCACCACGCAAATAAGCACGCCGGCAACATTTTTCAGCCAGTTTAGGCAAATCCAGTTTTTGTGTTAAGATACCGTCCCGCAGCAGTCCCAAGCCGGTTAAAACTTTGCGTACCCGGTTTGCCCCGCTGATACGGATTAAATAAACATTATTTTTACGCAATTTTATTTTTTTCTGGACCAATAATTCGGAGCTTAACTGGAACACACTTTTAAAGAGCTTAAAAATCCGCCTGGCCACAGCCGGGTTTGACGTAACTACATTCAGTGCGACCTGCTTGTCCGAGATTTGCAAATTCCCGCATAAATGAATAAAAGCCATTAATTCGGCTTGCTGGCAACAATTATTACCTAATTCCAGGCGCGCCAGTTCATTTTTCACTCGCATAGCATACGTCACCACGCTCACCCCGCTCAACATTTACTTGGCTTCTTTTATTTTACACTACCGCCATGCTTGATTTCCTTAATAACTACCCGTGCCAATTTTTCCGGATCATGCCGCACCAGTTGCGTTGGAGAGATAAGATCGGCAGCAACTGTACGCACCCCCATTTTACGTACCCGCTCCAAAGCGGGCATAACGGGAAAAGAACCCTCCAAAGCATATTTTTTCAGCAAAATAGGAGGTATTTTCAAATTATCATTAATGATAATGGTATCAAAAAGTGCTTCTCCCACATGATCATAAATTGCCTGCAAGTGGTCTGCCGCCGTAAAACCGTCGGTCTCTCCCTTTTGTGTCATAACATTACAGATATAGACTTTATGTGCGGTAGTCTGCCGCAGGGCATCCACCACCCCGGGCACCAATAAATTGGCAATAAGGCTGGTAAAAAGGCTGCCCGGCCCTACCACTACTAATTGTGCTGCCAAAATTGCTTTTCTGGCGGCAGGATAGACGGTTGACGTTTCCGGCTCCAGTGCCAGGCGCTGAATTTTCCCGCCTGCCTGCGGGATCTTGCTTTCCCCGCGTACAACCCTGCCGTCAGCCATTTTTGCTTTTAGCACCAGCTTATCTAAAGTTACCGGTAAAACTTCCCCGCTGATAGCTAAAACACGACTGGCAGCCACTACGGCTTCTTCAAAACCAAACTCTTCTGTCAGGGCAGCCAGAAACAGATTTCCCAGGCTGTGCCCGGCCAGGCCATCACCGGTAGTAAAACGATATTCAAATAATCTTTGCAGTAAAGGTTCTGTATTGGCTAAAGCAACCAAACAATTACGTATGTCTCCCGGCGGCAACATGCCCAAGTTTTTACGCAAGCGACCCGAACTGCCGCCGTCGTCTGTCACATTAACAATGGCGGAAATTTTATCTGTGTATTTTTTTAAGCCACGCAAAAGAGTGGAAAGACCGGTTCCACCTCCAATGGCCGCAATGGCAGGTTCAGGAGATAGTTTAGGACGCCTTTGGGAAAAATGCAGAAGTTCCGTTTTGGAGCCCGGCTGTGAATGCTTCTGCAACCGGCATAAAAAATTAGTTAAAGCAGATTTGTCTCTTTGCATTTAGCATGCTCCTTAAAATTTTACACTTTATTAGCATCACGAAACTCCTTTATGACAGGATAATTCTTCCCTTTCAGAACTTGAGCCAGTTCATTGACTATGGAAACGGAACGGTGCCTGCCCCCGGTACAGCCTATAGCTATTACCAACTGCGGTTTGCCTTCCTTAACATAACAAGGAATCAAAAAAGAGATGAGATCAAAAAGTTTTTGAAAAAATTTGTGTGTAATGCTCCATTTCCAAATATAATTTTTAACGGCTTCATCATTGCCTGTCAGTGGTCGCAAGTGTTCCACATAATGCGGATTAGGCAAAAAACGCACATCAAAAACTAAATCGGCGTCCAGGGGAATACCGTATTTAAAACCAAAGGCAACTAACGTAATTAGTATATTCTCCTGTTGGCTGTCCGGTGCATACAGTGTCGTTATTTCTTCCTTTAACTGTTGGGGCGACAGCTGTGAGGTATCAATTAATTTATCGGCACGGCCGCGTATTTGTGCCAAAAGCTTTTTTTCTTCTTTAATACCTTCGGCAATACTGCCCATTGCCGCCAGCGGGTGGCGCCGTCTTGTCTCCTTGAAGCGGCGGATTAATACTTCATCTGCTGCCTCTAAAAAAAGAATTTCATAATCGAAGCCACTGTCCTCCATCAGCGCCAAAGCTTCTTGCAGGCTGGAGAAAAACTCTCCGCCGCGGATATCGGAAACCAAGGCAATGCGGTTGATTTTACCTTCTGATTGTGACGCCAGTTCAGCAAATTTGGGGATTAACTGTGGTGGCAAATTATCTATACAAAAATACCCCAAATCTTCAAAGCAGTGCATAGCTTGGCTCTTTCCCGCCCCTGACAGCCCTGTAATAATGACAAAACGGATATTTTCCACCATAGCTCACCCCGTTACGTTAATCATTAATAAATTTCTCTCCTGCCCTGAAAACTCCTCTTTTTGCCCCTTCCAGGTTAACTACGCGTTCTAAAGGCACATTAACTCTTCTTATTAAGTGATAAGCGGCAGTAAAATCCCCCACGCGTTCCGGAGTATGAGCATCACTGTTAATGACAAAACGTACATCTGTAGTCAAAGCTGCCTGCACATAGTTGTCCAATTTACCGGCATAGGAACTGTTAATTTCTAAAAGTGTCCCACACTCTGCACAAACATGTGCCAATTCAAGTGTATCAATATCTATTTGCAGTCCGGGATGGGTAATAGCCATTACCGGGTAGCGGCGCACAGTGGCACAAATTGCCTTTGTATTTATTTCCCGTAAACTTTGTGAAGCTTTACCTTGCCAGCCGGAGAAAAAATTTTTTACTCCCGTCCTTAAGGCTGACCAGCTGTTTGGCTTAACCAGCTTGTGATAGCCCACAAGTAAAATATCCAGTTCAGGCAAGATTGCTGCCGGCACATCAATCGTACCGTCCACATCAACAATATTGGCTTCTACACCAAAAAGAATTTCAATTTGCGGGTATTTTTCCTGCAGTTGCCGGATTTCTGCCTGCATCCTGCGAAAAGCCTTTTCCCCTTTAACACCGATAAAAAAATGGCCGGGACCGTGGTCTGTAATCCCGATACTTTTTAGTCCGCGCTGTATAGCCGCCCGCACATTATCTTCAATCCTGCCTTTACCATGGCTGTAAACGGTATGAGTATGGTAATCGGCAAAAGCACGCATAAAAAAGGCACCTCCTACCAAGTAGTGTGCCTCCGAATCTTTGATCTTAATAGCTAAGGAAAAAATTTAAATCAGTCCTGCTTTAAATCCACTCACGAAGTTTTTCTTCATCCAAAACAATAATTTGTTGTTTATTTAAAAGAATAATGCCTTCCTTTTGAAAACGGCTCAGGATTCTGGCCACCGTTTCCCGGGAAGTACCGATCATGCTGGCCATTTCCTGCCGCGTCAATTGTAAATCCAATAATATTCCTCTTTCAGTAGCCTGGCCTTCGCGCCGCATTAAGCGCAGGATAAGTCCTGCCAAACGACTATAAGCATCATGGAGAGCCAGATCGCGAATTAAAATTTGGGCTTGACGCAGGCGCCGGCTCATAATGCGTAAAAGTTTTATCGCCAACTGCGGATGTGATGCCAAAAGTTTTTCCATGGCCGCATTACGCAACAGCCAGCAGGTTGTATTTTCCACAGCTTCAGCCGTTGCCGGATAAGATCCCTGATCAAAAAGAATTACCTCGGCAAAAATGTCCCCGGCTTTTAAAATATGCAAAATTTGTTCCCGCCCGTCTTCAGACATTTTGCTGATTTTGACACGACCGGACTTGATCACAAAGAGTGCTTCACCCGGATCGCCTTCAAAAAATAAAACATCTCCCTTGGGGAAAAACCGCTCCAGCATAACGTCGGATACCATTTCCAGTTCCTTTTCCGACAAGCCTTGGAAAAAAGGAACCTTTTTCAGGTATTCGGCATTTTTTTTCATGTTTTGCCCTCTCCATTAGTAAATGACATGGTAGTCCACAGCTTTAAGATTTACACACCCGGTCATTAACATACCATGGCGCAACTGTTCCGTCATTGCTGCTACCATCTGCCGCACACCTTCACTACCGCCGCCTACGGCACCCCAGATGGCGGGACGTCCGATTAATACAGCATTGGCCCCCAAAGCAAGCATTTTAAGAACATCAATGCCATTGCGCACCCCACCGTCTGCGAAAATAAAAATTTCCCCCCGCACACGCTCCACTATTTCCGGTAACACTTCAGCCACACCGGGTGTGCCGTCCAGCACGCGTCCGCCATGATTGGAAACAACTATGGCGGCAGCACCAATCTCCACAGCCATTTCTGCTTCCTGGGCCGTCATAATCCCCTTGAGAATAAAAGGCAAAGGCGTTCTGGCCGCTAAATCACGCAGTTGATAAAAACTTTTGGGCCCAACCGGGTGGCCTTTCAGAGCCATGGTGACAAGTCCGGCACCGTCTAAATCGATACCTACCGCCAAAGCACCGGCAGCCTCTGCCTGGGCGATTCTTTCCGCCAGCATCTTCATTTCACGCGGTTTAATTATAGGGATTCCGCAATGAAAACGTTTAATGGCTTCCAACCCGGCCGCATAGATTTCTGTCTCCGCTCCGTCCCCTGTAAAAGCACAGGAACCGGCTAAAAGCGCACCCTCAACAAAGGCAGAAGCCAGATCCTGCTCTGAAAGCGCGCCCCCTAAATTATAGGAAGCACCGGTTAAAGGGGCAATAAAAACAGGGGTTGCAAAAACACGGCCAAATAATTTGAGCGAGGTGTCCGGATTTTCAACCTGATGAATGGTGCGCATATTTATATGGTACATAGCTAAAGCATCTACATTATTTTGAAAAGATGAGCCGGAAAGGATACCGCCCATCCCCGGCACCTCTCCTGCACACGCTCTGCCATCGCACTGCGGACAGACCCGGCAGTACCCTTTTAACTTTTCCCTGGCACGTTCCTTAATTTCCGCTGCCATCATCCCCGGGAATCCTCCTTCTCCAGATATTGATTAATAAAGGCGGCAACCCCATGATTGACATTGCTTTCCGTGATGATATCGGCAGCTGCCTTTACTTCAGCATATGCATTGTCTACAGCAACCCCAATACCTGCATATTTTAGCATACTGATGTCATTGTAACTATCGCCGATAGCTGCCACCTGTTGACGAGGTATCCGATGCATTTTGGCCAAAAACTCCAACGCTTTGCCTTTTGTAGCTTCTTTATCTGTAATTTCCAAATAATGTGGCAATGAGATTACAATCTGCAGTTTGTCACCGTAAGCTTGCCGCAACTCTTTCTGAATTTTTTTTAATTGTTTGCTGCGACCGATAATACTTAATTTAACAGGAGGTTCTGTAAGGGTACTATACAGGTCAGGCACTACATTTACCGGAACTTTAGTAAGCTTGCGATAAAAACGTGTATATTCATTTTCTTCCGCCACATAAACCTGATCATGCACAAAAACATTAATATGCAAATCTTGCGCTAGAGCCGCCTCCACAATTTCCTTTGCCTGTGCAAGAGCAACAGGCCGATAAAAAAGATCCTTACCTGAAACAGTACGTATCAGTGCCCCGTGATAAGTAATCAGGGGTAAATCTATTTCCAGCTGGCGGGCATACGGCAGTGCAGAGCGAAACATACGGCCGGTGGCGAGGGTAACTAACACGCCGTTGGCCACAGCGCGCCTGATGGCTGCACGATTTTCCCCAGAGATCTGTGAATTTGCATCAAGTAAAGTTTCATCCAGGTCTAAAGCCAGCAGTTTAAATGTCATCTGTACACTCCTTTTCAACTCCACTATCATACCACGAAAAGCAGTCTTTTTTCCAGTAAGATCTTCCAAATGACTTTCATAATTCCGTAAAGAAGCAACCCAAGCCGAGGACAAGAAAAAGCCGCCCTTTTTCCTGACCCTACCGGTGTCCGGCGACGGCGTTAAATTAAAGCTTATCCGCATAATTTATTATAGCAGGAAACAACAAAATATTATGTCGAAAGCTGTTCTCTGCAAAAAGACTTAAGTGTCATCTTCATTCTCTTCCCGCAAAAACGCATAAAGATTCTTGGCGACCTGTTTTGTCATTCCCTTAACGGCGGCCAGCTCTTCCACGGAAGCTTTGCGCATGGCTGCCAGGCTGCCAAAAGCTCGTAATAACTCTTTCCGCCGTTTTTCACCTATTCCCGGTACCGACAATAATAATGAACCGCGGGACGGGCGGCTACGTTGTTTGCGCTGGCTGGTGACGGCATAACGGTGGGCCTCATCACGGATACGCTGTAAAAGCTGTAATGCCGGCGCTGTACGCGGTAAAAGCAGCGGTTCCCTCTGTCCGGGTAAAATAATTAATTCTTTTTCCTCCGCCAGAGCAACGGCGGGAATAAAGGCAAACCCTTTTTCCCTTAATGTTTGCAACACTGCATTTAACTGGCCGCGCCCCCCGTCAATAAGCAGTAAATCCGGGATCAATAAAAACGGATCTTCACTGTTTTGCTCCGGCTGTCCCTCTTGCCGGGCAGCCTGCAGGCGGGCAAAGCGCCGGGAGATAACTTCCCGCAAAGAAGCATAATCATCCGGACCTTGTACGCTCCGAATGCGAAACCGCCTGTAATCTGAAGGTTTAGCCATCCCGGCTTCAAAAACCACCATGGCCCCGACAGTACCCTCCCCCTGAAAATGAGAGATGTCGTAGCCTTCAATACGCAAAGGCGGTGCTTCCAGCTGCAAAATTTCTGCCAGCTTCTGCAACGCAAGCGAGGGATCTTTTGCTTTGGCCTGCAGTAACTCCTGCTCTAAAAATAATTTGGCGTTATCTAAAGCTAAACGTACCAATTCTTTTTTCGGACCGCGTTTAGGCACACGCAAATCTACCTTGCGGCCACGCTTCTGCTTTAGCCAGACCGCCACCAAGTCTTGATCCGGAATTTCTTCGGATAATAAAATCTCCGGCGGGATTTCCCCTGCATGAGAGTAATAGCGGCGCAAAAACGCATTGAGAAGTTCAGGCGTTCCTTCATCAGTAGGGTTGGTTAACAGAAAATGTTCCTGACCGGTAAGCTTGCCGCCTCGTACCACAAAAAGCTGGGCACAGCCAATTTCCTCCCGGGCGGCTAAAGCAATAATATCGCGGTCTCCTCCCGAGGTCACCACAATTTTTTGTTTTTGACTAATAGCCTCAATGGCACGATACTGGTCCCGCAAGCGCGCCGCCTTTTCAAACTCCAAATTCCCGGCAGCTTCCTCCATTTGGGCGGCTAAATCCTGCAAAAGTTTTTCTTGCTTGCCTTCCAGAAACAAAACAACTTCATCAACAATTTTTCTATATTCCTCAGCAGAAACTTTTCCGGCACAAGGTGCCAGGCAGCGCTTAATATGGTAATTAAGGCAGGGGCGTTTGTTTTTGCCCACGTTAATGGCACCACGGCAACGGCGCAGTGGGAAAAGGCGCTGAATCAGGCGGATTGTTTCCCTCACGGCACCGGCATTGGGATAAGGACCAAAATAGCGAGCGCCGTCTTTTTGGACACGGCGTGCCACATAGATTCTGGGAAACTCGTCCTGCAGTGTTACACATAAATAGGGATAGTTTTTATCATCTTTCAGGTCAATGTTATAACGCGGCCTGTATTCTTTAATTAAATTACTTTCAAGAATCAGCGCCTCTACTTCTGTGTCGGTAACTGTATAATCAAAATCGAATATTTTCCCCACCAACGCCCTTACTTTAGGCAAAAGCTTTTCCTGAGACTGAAAATAGGAACGGACACGCTGCCGCAAATTAACGGCTTTGCCCACGTAAAGAATTTTGCCGCGCCTGTCTTTCATTAAATAGACACCGGGTCGCTGCGGTAAAAGTTTT
>JAAYSO010000074.1 GCA_012523945.1 Bacillota bacterium | reverse complement strand
GCGCTTTTTCCCATTTTATCCAGCACCAGGGCGTACCTGGCTTTTTCAATGGGGCTGTTGAGATGAATACGGATAAATCTTTCTAGAATCTGTGCGTATGCTTCATTGCGGATTTCTTCCATACCGGGCCTTTCAGCAAAGAGCTTTTCCTCTACCATAACATCGGAACATAGCTCTATTAAACCCAGTACAGTTTCTATATCGCTGCCACTGTTTTTTTTGTAATTTACATACTTTTTAATGAGGTCCCATTCAATATATCTTTTCCTTGCCCCGGCCTTGGCAGCATAAAAAAGGGCAATTTCCGAGGATACTCCCTCGGCGGCGAAGCTGTCATCAATATCATCATCATAGCTGCCCGCAATAGTCCAGGCCATATTGTTTAATCTGTTTTTTAACTCATAATCAAGAAAGTCCATAACTACACCACCCAAAGCTTTTGCCGCAAAGCATTTTATTGGTCATTTGGCCGGCTACTCTTGGTGCGGGAAGACATCTTCTGCTTCCCAGGACCTCGGTATTCTGGTTCTCACCACATCGCCCACTATTTCTTTTTCGTAAATATCAAATGCTTTGCCCACTACGCCCATGCGCACGGCTAATCTGGGTTTTAAGCCTCTTTTTACTGTTTTCAGGCAGGAAATAATGCCTCTTAAGTCAACTGCCTTGGTGGAGATTTCATTATGTTCGGCTTTAGTTTGTAAATCTAAAAATACACCGGCAAACTGGCTTAATTTTTCTTCATCGGCATCAGGAAATTCGCCTTGCAGAATCAGCATCAGCTTTTCTTTATCAAGTTTGGGAATATCAATCACAAGAAATCTTGAAACCAACGCTTCGTTTAATTCTTTTGTCCCGGCATATTCATAGTTCATGGTAGCCATAAAACGTGTTGCCTCATGCAGAGCAATTTTTTCATAACCGGGGATATCAATAAATCTTCTGTAATCCAAAGCCGAATGAAGTACCACAATGGCATCGTTTTTAGCCATGTTAATTTCATCAAAAACGCCAAATCCTCCGTGTTCGGCGCAGGCATAGACTGCCCCTTTGCGCAGCTGGACACGGTTATCAATAAAAGTATCGGTACCGATTAAGGTAGAACTGTCTGTATTAATATGAAAAGAGACGTTCCACTGCGGCCGGCCAAATAAAAGGCAGAGATTATCGGCCAAAACGTTTTTCCCCGTGGCTTTAGGCCCGCTGATTAGCAGGTTTTGGCCTTCCAATAAAGCCGCAATACACATCTCCCAGACTTCCTTGCCGTAAAAAAAAGTTGAAGGCTGAGGAATACGGTCGCGATATTGCTCATCTACTTGATAATATTTGCGAAAATAAAGGGCATCATCGACAAGTTTCTGGTTTACATTATTTTCCTCAAGGAACCTGATTAAATCCATAATTATACTCCTTTGCATCCTGGCGGGATTTATTACATTGCACATTTTATTATAACACTTTTTTTGCTATAACCTGCGCTGTAACAATTTTCTGCTTAAATAGTGAATTTAAGCACTTTTTCGTTCTTAGCCACTTACTTTCCTGCCAGCGCAAGCAGTTTTAACATTCTCTTAACATTCCTTGACTTTG
>JAAYSO010000073.1 GCA_012523945.1 Bacillota bacterium | reverse complement strand
CCCAGTTTTATTTCCGGACCACAGACGTTACCGGAGTTATTACTCTGGAGGAAGGGGTAGAAATGGTAATGCCCGGGGATAACGTGCAAATGCAAATCGAATTAATTACCCCCATTGCCATTGAAGCAGGCCTGCGTTTTGCTATCCGTGAAGGCGGACGTACAGTAGGTGCCGGTGTTGTTACCAGTATTATAGAATAAGTTTATGCAGCGCCCAGGCTGTTCAGACCAGATGGATGGCCTGGGTTAACGATGAAGCAAAAGGTTGCGGGGCAAACCCGGGAATTTTTGTGGAGTAGTCTGTGCATCAGACGAGTGAAGGAGGGACAATGATGGCGAAGCAGAAAATCCGCATTCGCTTAAAAGCTTTTGATCATCAGATACTTGACCAGTCTGCCGGAAAAATTGTGGAGACCGCAAAGAGAACTGGCGCAGCAGTGTCGGGACCGATTCCGTTGCCAACCGAGAAAGATATTTTTACTGTCATTCGGGCACCTCATAGATATAAGGATTCCCGTGAACAGTTTGAAATGCGGACACATAAGCGTTTAATTGATATTCTTGATCCCACACCTAAGACTATTGACGCGCTCATGCGGCTAGATTTACCGGCCGGTGTTGACATTGAAATCAAACTGTAAAAAGGGAGTTTGCCCCGGGAGTACAGACGGTGCTTGCCTTAGGGGAAAAGCTTTTTAAGGAGGTGCAAAACATGAAGAAAGCAATTATTGGTAAGAAAATTGGGATGACACAAATTTTTGATGCTGACGGACAGGTTATTCCCGTGACAGTAATTAAAGCGGGTCCATGTTATGTTGTCCAAAAGAAAAGTGTAGAGACAGATGGTTATGAGGCTGTCCAACTAGGCTTTGAAGATATAAAAGAGCAGCGTCTGAATAAACCTCTGGCTGGTCATTTTAAGAAAGTTGATGTTTCGCCAAAAAAATATTTGCGTGAGTTTCGCCTGGAAGATGTTTCCGCCTATGAAGTAGGGCAGGAAATTAAGGCAGACGTTTTTGCCGAAGGCGATTGGGTTGACGTCACAGCCAAGTCGAAAGGTAAAGGATTTGCCGGTTCCATTAAACGCCACGGCCAGGGCCGCGGCCCCGAGACTCATGGTTCTCATTACCATCGTGGTCCCGGCTCATTAGGTGCTGTTGGTCCGTCCCGTGTTTTTAAAGGGCGGCCTCTTCCCGGCCGTATGGGAGGCAAAACCGTTACCGTGCAAAAGCTGAAAGTTGTTAAAGTTGATGCTGATCGTAACCTGCTGCTTGTCCGTGGTGCCGTACCAGGCCCCCGTGGTGCTTTGGTGACAATTAAAGACTCCGTGAAAGCAGCTCGGTAGATGACGTCGAAAGGAGGATATGTGATGCCGAAAGTAGCTTTATATAATCAGCAAGGCGAGCAAATCGGTGATGTTGAACTGGCAGATTCGGTCTTTGCCGTTCAGGTCAACGAAGCCGCCATGCATCAGGCAGTGGTAGCCTACTTGGCTAACCAGCGTACAGCCAGGGCCAAGACGAAAACACGTACTGAAGTGCGCGGCGGTGGTCGCAAACCCTGGCGGCAAAAAGGAACAGGCAGGGCCAGACACGGTTCCATCCGTTCACCCCTGTGGCGCGGCGGCGGGGTCACTTTTGGACCGGACGGACGCGAAAATTACAAGCAAGTTTTGCCGAAGAAAATGAAAAGAGTGGCGATCAAATCTGCTTTAACCGCTAAAGTCAACGCCGGTTCACTAATAGTCCTCGACGCTTTAAACATGGATGCTCCGAAGACGAAAGAAATGGTTAAAATTTTAGAAAACCTGAAAACAGGCCGTAAAGTCCTGCTGGTGCTGGAAGGAATTCAAGAGAACGTAATTAAATCCGCCCGCAATATTCCCGGCGTTAAAACAACGCAGGCCGGCCAGCTTAATGTCTACGACATCCTAAACACCGACAACCTGGTGATCACCCGTGATGCAGTGACACAGGTGGAGGAGGTATTCGCGTAATGCGTGAGGCTAGAGATATTATTCTGAAACCGATTATTTCTGAGAAAACAACTACTGAAATGCAAGATATGAAATATACTTTCGCCGTTGATCTCCGGGCAAATAAAATTGAAATTAAAAATGCCGTGGAGAAACTCTTCAATGTGAAAGTAAAAGACGTCAATACTATGCGTATGACAGGTAAAGTCAAGCGCATGGGTGTGCATAGCGGACGTCGTCCCAACTGGAAGAAAGCTATTGTCACCCTGGAAGAAGGCAGTAAACCCATAGAGATTTTTGAAAGCCTGTAATCCAGGAAGGAGGGAGTAGATACTATGGCAGTTAAAAAGTTTGTTCCCACCTCTCCGGGACGCCGTTTTATGACTGTCAGTAAATTTGAAGAAATTACTACTGATAAGCCCGAGAAATCATTATTGGAGCCGCTGAAGAAAAAAGCAGGCCGTAATGCCCAGGGCCGTATTACAGTGCGTCATCGCGGCGGGGGACATAAGCGCAGATACCGGATAATTGACTTTAAGCGCAATAAAGACGGAATTCCGGCCAAGGTAGCGTCCATTGAATATGATCCCAACCGCTCCGCTCATATCGCTTTGCTCCATTATGCCGATGGAGAAAAACGTTATATCCTGGCACCTGTAGGTGTTACTGTGGGCACAGAGCTTCTTTCCGGAGAAGGTGCAGATATAAAACCGGGCAATGCCCTGAAGCTGAAAGATATTCCTGTAGGTACAATGATTCATAATATTGAACTGAAAGTCGGTAAGGGAGGACAGCTTGTCCGTTCTGCCGGAGCTGCTGCCCAGTTGATGGCCAAAGAAGGAAAATATGCTCATGTCCGTCTGCCATCCGGCGAGGTTCGTCTCATTTCCCAGGAATGTAGGGCCACAATTGGACAGGTAGGCAATGTGGAGCATGAGATTATTAATATCGGTAAAGCCGGCCGTTCACGGTGGCTTGGCATTCGTCCCACAGTGCGCGGTTCAGCCATGAACCCGGTGGATCACCCGCACGGCGGTGGGGAAGGAAAAGCTCCCATTGGACGTAAAAGTCCTGTTACCCCCTGGGGTAAGCCGACATTGGGTTATAAAACACGTAAGAAGAATAAAAAATCTGACCAGTATATTGTTCGTCGTCGTCGTGAGAAATAATTTGTTCAGGAAGGAGGTCGCCAAGAGTTGTCCAGGTCTCTGAAAAAAGGTCCTTATGTCGATGAGAAATTATTAGCGAGAATTAAAGAGATGAATGAAAAAAATGAAAAGAAAGTTATAAAAACCTGGTCCCGCCGTTCCACTATCTTTCCAGAAATGGTCGGTCATACTTTGGCGGTCCACGATGGAAGAAAACATGTTCCGGTATATATTACCGAAGATATGGTAGGCCATAAACTTGGTGAGTTTGCCCCGACGCGGACGTTCCGTGGACACGGCGGCCACACTGAACGGTCTACTGCTTTGAAATAAGGAGGGATACCGTGGAAGCTAGAGCATCTGCCAAATATATTCGCATGTCACCGCGGAAGGCCCGCCTTGTGGTGGACCAGATTCGCGGCCGCAGTGCTCAGGAAGCACTGGCAATTTTACAAGTACTGCCCAATCGTCCGGCTCGGCCGATTACAAAAGTACTCCAATCTGCCATTGCTAATGCTGAAAATAATTTCGAAATGGATCGGGATTTACTATATGTGGCGCAAGCTTATGTTGATCAGGGGCCGGTGCTGAAGCGTTACCGTCCTCGTGGTCGCGGGATGGCGAGCCGTATTCGCAAGCCCACCAGCCATATAACCATCGTTCTCAAAGAGAAGAAGGAGGGATAAGTCCGTGGGTCAAAAGGTTAGCCCTGTCGGCTTTCGTATTGGCGTGATCAAAGACTGGGACGCCAAATGGTATGCCGATAAAAATTATACGGATCTTTTGCTGGAAGATATGAAGATCCGTAAAGAAATAGCTAAACAACTCGACAACGCCGGCGTATCCCGCGTAGAAATTGAACGCGCCGCCAACCGTGTGCGGATTACCATTCATACAGCCAAACCCGGTGTAGTCATCGGTAAAGGAGGAGCCGGTGTCGAGGAACTGCGTAAGCACTTGGAAAAGTTAACGGATAAACAAGTTCATATTAATATTGTTGAAATCAAAACGCCTGAACTGGATGCCAAATTAGTAGCTGAAAATATTGCCAATCAATTGGTCAGGAGGGTCGCCTTCCGCCGCGCCATGAAGCAGGCTGTATTTCGCACCATGCGCGCCGGAGCCAAAGGGATTAAAGTTATGGTCAGCGGCCGTCTTGGCGGTGCAGAGATTGCCAGATCTGAATCCTACCACGAAGGCACTGTGCCTCTGCAGACACTTCGGGCCGATATTGATTATGGTTTTCAAGAAGCGCATACTACCTATGGTCGCATTGGCGTAAAGGTATGGATTTATAAAGGGGAGGTTCTACCGACCAAGCAGGCAAATACGGGAGGAGGAAACCCGAATGCTGATACCAAAAAGAGTTAAATTCCGTAGGCAGCATCGCGGCCGCATGAAGGGTAAGGCCATGGCAGGCAACCAGATAGATTTTGGTGAATACGGTTTGCAGGCTTTAGAGCCCGCTTGGATCACAAACCAGCAGATTGAAGCTGCACGTATTGCCATGACCCGTTTTATCAGACGGGGCGGAAAAGTATGGATTAAAATTTTCCCTGATAAGCCCATTACGGCCAAACCTGCTGAAACCCGGATGGGTAGCGGTAAGGGTTCGCCGGAATACTGGGTAGCTGTGGTTAAACCGGGAAGAATTCTCTTTGAACTGGCCGGTGTGCCGGAAGAGACAGCCCGGGAAGCCATGCGTTTAGCTGCGCATAAACTGCCCATTAAAACGAAATTTGTCAAGCGTATTGAGACAGGTGGTGAAAGCCATGAAAGCTAAAGAGCTTAGAGAGTTCAGTGATGTGGAACTTGACGGCAAACTGGCTGAATTGAAAGAGGAACTGTTTAATTTGCGCTTTCAGATGGCTACAGGACAATTAGAGAACCCCATGCGTATTCGCGAAGTGCGGAAAAATATTGCCCGCATCAAGACTATTCAGCGTGCACGTGAATTAAACGTCTAGCTGAAAATGTGCACTGGGATTTGAGAACGCCACTTTTGTCCGGAAGCAACATATCCGAAAGGAGGCAAAGCCTTTGGAACGCAATCAGCGCAAAACACGCGTCGGTATTGTGACAAGCGATAAAATGGATAAAACTGCCGTTGTGGCCGTAGAAAGAACTACTCGCCATCCCCTTTACGGCAAGATTATCCGTGTAACGAAAAAATATAAAGTTCATGACCCGGAAAATGCATGTAGCATTGGGGATAAAGTAAGAATCATGGAAACCAGGCCTTTGAGTAAAGATAAGAGATGGCGACTGGTTGAAATCGTGGAGAAAACAAAACTCTAAAGGTTGAAATCGGAAATCGGATTAAAAAATGTTGTGTTATCGGTTGAAATGATGATATCCGCTATCTGACATCCGACGCCTGACATCCGACATCCGATACCTGACATCTGTTTTGAAGGAGGTTTGACGATGATTCAGACCGAGTCGTATCTAACGGTTGCTGATAACTCGGGTGCGAAGAAAATTATGTGCATTCGTGTACTCGGCGGTTCGGCCCGAAAATACGGCAATATTGGAGATATAATCGTGGCTACTGTCAAAGAAGCAACGCCCGGCGGAGTTGTCAAAAAAGGTGAAATCGTAAGGGCGGTCATCGTCCGGTCTGTAAAGGGTTTGCGGCGAAATGACGGTTCTTACATCAAGTTTGATGAAAATGCCGCCGTCTTAATTAATGAACAGAAAAACCCGCGTGGTACCAGGATTTTCGGACCTGTGGCCCGTGAACTGCGGGAAAAAGATTTTATGAAAATTATATCGCTGGCACCGGAAGTGATTTAGCGTCAAGGAGGTGCAGAGAAACGTGGCTAAACTCCATGTGAAAAAGGGAGATAATGTGCTTGTCCTTTCCGGAAAGGACAAAGGTAAAAAAGGCAAAGTGCTGAGAGCCTTACCTTCTGCAGGCAAAGTGATTGTAGAAGGCGTAAATATCGTAAAAAAACATGCACGGGCTACCCAGCGGATACAGGCAGGGATCCATGAGCAGGAAGCACCCATTTACAGTGCCAAAGTGATGGTCATTTGCCCGAGCTGTAAAAAACCGACGAGAATAAAAAAATCCCCCGTGAAAAAAGCCGACAAAACAGTCTGGCTGCGTGCTTGCAAAAAATGTGGGGAGCTCATCGACAAGTAGCCGGAAAGGAGGTAACAGTATGGCCCGCCTGAAAGAGAAATATTTAAACGAAATACGGCCGGCTTTAATGGAACGTTTTCAATATAAAAACATTCACCAAGTTCCTCGCTTGGAAAAAGTGGTTATAAACATGGGCGTCGGTGAAGCAAAGGATAATCCGAAAGCTTTGGACGCTGCAGTAAACGATTTAACATTAATTTCGGGACAACGCCCCGTAGTCACAAAAGCAAAAAAATCTGTGGCCAGCTTTAAAATTCGGGACGGTATGAGTATTGGCTGTAAAGTAACACTGCGCGGCGAGCGGATGTATGAGTTTCTGGATAAACTTTTTAATGTGGCATTGCCACGTGTGCGGGATTTCCGTGGCGTTTCACCTAAATCCTTTGACGGCCGCGGCAACTATTCCTTAGGTGTGCGTGAACAGCTGATCTTTCCGGAAATTGTGTACGATGAAGTGGAAAAAGTCCGTGGTATGGATATCGTAATTGTCACAACTGCTAAAACTGACGAAGAGGCGAGAGAACTGTTGCGCGAAATGGGTATGCCGTTTCGCAGTGCATAAACCATTATCAAAGTTAAAGGAGGGGAAACAGTGGCCAAAAAATCAATGATTGCGAAAGCAAAAAGACCCCCCAAATTTGAAGTTCGAGGCTACAACCGCTGCAACCTGTGCGGCCGTCCCCGTGCGTATATGCGCAAATTCGGTATGTGCCGCCTTTGTTTCCGTAAGCTCGCCCACGAAGGGAAAATCCCCGGCGTAAAGAAAGCCAGCTGGTAGGGGATTGGAGAGAAAGGAGGTTCGATTGCAATGACCATGACGGACCCAATTGCCGATATGCTGACAAGAATTCGTAATGCCAATATGGTAAAACATGATACTGTAGAAATACCCGGGTCAAAGATTAAATTAGCCATCGCGGATATTTTGAAAAATGAAGGCTTCGTTAAAGATTATGAATATAAACAAGATGGTAAGCAGGGTACAATTAAAATCTTTCTGAAATATGGCCCTAACCGTGAGCATGTAATTACCGGACTGAAACGGATAAGTAAGCCGGGTCTCAGGGTATATGCCCGTAAAGATCAACTGCCGAGAGTGCTGGGAGGACTCGGTATTGCCATCATCTCCACCTCGCAAGGGATAATGTCCGACAAAGCAGCGCGGAAAGCAGGCGTCGGCGGAGAAGTCCTCTGCTACATCTGGTAAAGGAGGGATATAGTATGAGCCGTATCGGCCGTAAACCTATTCAACTGCCCAAAGGCGTTGAGTTTTTACAAAAAGATAATGTTGTAACGGTTAAAGGCCCCCTCGGACAATTGCAAAAAGCCATGCCTGAAGCCATTAACATCGCTTTAGAGGGAGATACAGTAGTTGTTACACGTAACAGTGATGAAAAAACGGATCGTGCCCTCCATGGTCTCACACGTACTTTAATCGCCAATATGGTGGAAGGTGTTACCAAAGGTTTTTCTAAAACTTTGGAGCTGGTGGGTGTCGGCTACCGTGCAACAAAACAGGGCGACGGGATTGTGCTTAACGTTGGCTATTCACAGCCTGTCAATATAAAACCGCCGCAGGGAATCGAACTTGAAGTTCCCGCCCCTAACAGAATTGTGGTCAAAGGCATAGACAAGGAAGCAGTAGGCAGTGTTGCTGCCAATATACGTGCTGTCCGCGAGCCCGAACCGTATAAAGGAAAAGGTATTAAGTACGAGACAGAACGCGTTCGCCGCAAAGTCGGTAAGACCGGTAAGTAAGGGAGGGAAGAGAATTGCTTAAGCGTCAGGATAGGAATGCAGCGCGGAAGAAAAGACACCTCCGTGTCCGTAAAAAAGTCTATGGTACGGCTGCCCGTCCGCGTTTGAATGTGTTTCGCAGTTTAAAACATATTTATGCGCAAATCATAGATGACGATAAAGGTGTAACGCTTGTGGCGGCATCAAGCCTGGAACCGGCAGTTAATGAGGGGAAAGGCTCCTGTGGCAATAAAGAAACTGCCCGCAAAGTAGGTTTGCTTATCGGCAAAAGAGCCATTGAAAAAGGTGTTAAGCAAGTGATTTTTGACAGGGGCGGTTACCTTTACCACGGGCGGGTCAAAGAGCTGGCTGAAGGTGCCAGAGAAGCTGGCCTGGAATTTTAAGGTGAAGGAGGGAATGCAAGCGTGGAGAGATTTGACCCTAATAAAGTAGAACTGACTGAACGAGTCGTACAGATAAATCGCGTTGCCAAGGTCGTTAAGGGTGGTCGCCGCTTTAGCTTTTCCGCACTGGTGGTTGTCGGTGACGAAAAAGGCCACGTCGGTGCCGGTTTAGGTAAAGCCGGGGAAGTGCCCGAGGCGATCCGCAAGGCCATAGAAAACGCCAAGAAAAATATGATCAATGTTCCCATCGTAGGTACAACGATTCCACATCCTGTCATTGGCAGATTTGGCGCAGGTCGTGTGCTGTTAAAGCCTGCCTCTGAAGGTACGGGAGTTATTGCCGGCGGTCCTGTGCGTGCGGTACTGGAACTGGCAGGTGTTCAGGATATCCTGACAAAATCCCTTGGTTCCGCCAATGCCATTAATGTGGTCAATGCCACCCTGGAAGGCCTGAAATCGCTGAAGAGGGCCGAAGAAGTAGCCAGACTGCGCGGCAAAACGGTGGAAGAGATCTTAGGGTAGGAGGTAATCATCATGGCAAAAAAACTGCGAATCACGCTGGTTAACAGTGTGATTGGCCGGCCCGAACCTCAGCGGGACACAGTGAAAGCACTTGGCTTAAGGAAATTAAATCAAACCGTGGAACATGAAGATACACCTCAAATTCGGGGTATGATTAATAAAGTGTCCCACCTTGTTCATGTTGAAGAACTCTAAGGGAGGTGTAGGAGATGTATCTGCACGAACTAAAGAGCCCTCAAGGCGCACGTAAAGCTAAAAAACGAGTAGGCCGCGGTATCAGCAGCGGTTGGGGTAAAACTTCGACGCGCGGTCATAAAGGGCAAAAAGCACGTTCAGGCGGCGGTGTCCGTCCGGGCTTTGAAGGCGGACAAATGCCTTTGCAGCGTGCCGTACCTAAACGGGGCTTTACGAGCATCTTTAAGAAAGTTTATAATGAAATCAATGTGGAGCGTTTGAACGTCTTTGCCGACGGAACTGAAGTGACGCCGGAAGTTTTAAGACAACAAGGGCTGATTAAGTCATTTAAAGACGGTGTCAGAATTCTGGGCGGCGGAGAGCTGGAAAAAGCGCTCACAGTTAAAGCTCAAGGATTTTCCAAAACAGCAGTGGAGAAGATAGAAAAAGCCGGCGGCAAAGTCGAGGTGATTTAAAATGTTAGAAACACTTCGCAACGCCTGGAGGATTAAGGAGCTGCGGAACCGTATCATCTTCACCCTGCTTATGATGGTAGTGTTTCGCCTGGGATCGCATATCCCTGTGCCCGGAGTAGACCCGTTACAAATTGCCCAATTTTTTAGAGATAGCAATTTGTTTGGTTTGTTTAATGTTTTCACCGGCAGGGCTTTGGAAAGCTATACAATATTTGCTATGGGGATTTTCCCCTATATTAACGCGTCTATTATTATGCAGCTCTTAACGGTTGTCATTCCTAAATTTGAGGAATGGGCCAAGGAAGGACCGGAAGGTCAGAAAAAAATGCAGCAGATTGTTCGCTACGGTGCTGTCCTCTTAGCCTTTGTGCAAGCAACAGGGATGACATTGGGACTTTTCCGCAGTGCCGTACTGAATCCCGGTGCATTCACCTATTTCACCATTATTGTCACACTAACGGCAGGAACTGCTTTTTTAATGTGGCTAGGTGAAATTATCACGGAAAAAGGCATCGGCAACGGTATTTCCATCATTATCTTTGCCGGGATTGTGTCCGGTTTCGGCCCCGGCGTACTGCAAACTTATGAGTTGACTAAAGTAGGAACCATCAATATTCTTGCCGTTCTGGCCACAATAATTATTACCCTGGCCTTAATTGTCGGTATTATTGCTTTGGAGGAAGGTCAGCGCCGGATTCCTGTGCAGTATGCCAAACGTGTGGTGGGCCGTAAAATGTACGGTGGTCAGTCCACACATATTCCGCTGAAAGTTAACCAATCCGGGGTTATTCCTGTCATTTTTGCATCTACTCTTTTGATGTTTCCCAGTACTATTGCCGGTTATATAAACCATCCAGTGGCACAAAGCATTGCCGGAGCTTTTCAGCCCGGTTCCTGGCTGCATTCTATACTTTATGTGCTCTTAATTATCTTTTTTGCCTATTTTTATACGGCAATTCAATTTGATCCCTATAAAATGGCCGGGGATATGAAAAAATACGGCGGCTTTATTCCAGGATTACGCCCGGGGCGTCCCACTGCCGAATATC
Organism: Bacillota bacterium; assembly: GCA_012523945.1. GTDB lineage: Bacteria > Bacillota > Dethiobacteria > Dethiobacterales > Dethiobacteraceae > JAAYSO01. The sequence goes on along the minus strand of JAAYSO010000073.1, from coordinate 9,024 downwards.
TGGCACGTGTTTCCGGTCGTTTAACACTGGCCGGAGCGCTGGCTTTAGCCGTAGTTGCCATTTCACCGATTATTCTGCAGATGATTTTTAAAGTCAATGTTATTTTCGGTGGAACAGGTATGATTATTGTTGTGGGTGTTGTTTTAGAAACTATGAAACAAATTGAGAGCCATATGCTGATGAGAAATTATCAGGGCTTTATGAAATAGGCGGAGGCTTTTATGATTACAATCAAATCGCAGCGAGAGATAAAACTAATGCGTACAGCCGGCCGTGTTGTAGCAGAAGTTTTAGCGCTGCTGGAAGAAGCAGTGCGGCCCGGTATAACTACGGCTGAATTAGATAAAATGGCTGAAAGTTATATCCGGAAAGCTAACTGCAAACCGGCGTTTTTAGGGTACCATGGCTTTCCGGCTACAATTTGTACATCTGTTAATGAAGAAGTGGTACATGGTATTCCCAGCCTCCGTAAATTGCAGGAAGGCGATATCATCAGTATAGACGTAGGAGCAGTCTATCAGGGCTATTACGGTGATGCTGCCATGACTTTTCCTGTGGGAGATGTGGACCCGGAAGTTTTACGGCTGATAAAGGTAACACGCCAATCGCTTTATGAAGGCATTGAACAGGCGGTCAAAGGCAATCGCCTTACCGATATCTCACATGCAGTACAGACGTATGTGGAGAAAAATGGTTTTTCCGTTGTCCGTAATTATGTGGGCCATGGCATTGGTAACCAGATGCATGAAGAACCACAAGTTCCTAACTTCGGCAAGCCGGGCCGTGGTCCCAGGCTGGAGCCGGGAATGGCTTTGGCTATAGAGCCTATGGTAAACATGGGAACCTGGCAGGTTGAAACCTTACAGGATAATTGGACTGTGGTGACGCTTGATGGCAAATGGTCAGCCCATTTTGAGCATACCATTGTTATCACTGAAGATACCCCGATGATCTTAACCGAACTTTAAAAACACACTCATGGTTTTACGCATTTTCCTGCAAAAGTGAAGGGAGATTGGTAAATGGCTGTTTCGCCAAGAATAGGTACTCTAGTTCACTCTATTGCAGGCCGTGATGCCGGAGGGTACTACCTGGTCGTAGGCTTTGGTGAAAAAAATACTGTGTTTCTAGCCAACGGCCTTAACCGCCCCCTGAAAAACCCAAAAAAGAAAAATCTCCGTCATCTGCGGATTCACCAGCACGGGCCTGCTGAACTGGCGGAAAGAATTAGGCAGTGCAAAGCACGCGATGAGGAGATTGCACGGGCAATCCGTGAAATGGTGGGTGTTGAACTAACCCGGGGGGAGAAAGGGAGGGAAAAGACCTGATGTCGAAAAAGAAAGACGTCATTGAGGTTGAAGGAACTGTTGTTGAGCCTTTACCAAATGCAATGTTCCACGTGGAGCTAAAAAACGGACATAAAGTACTGGCCCATGTCTCAGGAAAAATCCGTATGAATTTTATCCGCATTCTCCCAGGGGACAGAGTTTTGGTGGAATTATCCCCTTATGATTTAACGCGTGGGCGCATTACCTACCGTTACAAGTAGACGCAAAAAGGAGGTTTTGGGATGAAAGTCAGACCATCTGTGAAACCGATTTGCGAAAAGTGTAAAGTCATTAAACGCAAAGGAAGAGTCATGGTTATCTGTGAAAATCCTAAGCATAAGCAAAGACAAGGTTAAAGTATAAAAAGGGAAAGAAATGGAAATTCTATATTAAGTTACACGAAAGCGAGGTGCATCCCATGGCGAGGATAGCCGGAGTCGACTTGCCGCGTGAAAAACGTGTTGAAATCGCCCTTACCTATATTTATGGGATCGGCCGCAGTTCTGCCCGGGAAATTTTAAAACAAACAGGCATTAATATGGATACCCGCGTGCGGGACCTAACTGAAGAAGAAGTCAATAAACTACGTGAGTATATTGATCGGAACTATCAAGTTGAAGGTGACTTGCGCCGCGAAGTTGCCATGAATATTAAGCGGCTGATGGAGATCGGCTGCTATCGTGGAATCAGACACCGCAGGGGCTTACCGGTGCGCGGGCAAACAACGAAAAATAATGCCCGGACACGTAAGGGTCCCAAGCGTACAGTTGGCGTTAGACGCAGTAGGTAAGAAAGTAAGTTAGGGGGGAAAATGTTTTGGTAGCGAGAAAAAGATCCAGTCGCCCCAGAAGGCGTGAGCGTAAGAATATTCAACATGGTGTTGCCCATATTTTGTCTACTTTTAATAACACCATGATTACCATTTCCGACCTGCAGGGTAATGCAATTTCCTGGGCCAGCGCCGGTGCCGTCGGCTTTAAAGGTTCACGGAAGTCCACCCCTTATGCTGCCCAGATGGCTGCGGAAAGTGCCGCGAAAGCAGCAATGGAACATGGGCTGAAAGAAGTTGAGGTCTATGTTAAGGGACCCGGTTCCGGTCGTGAAGCTGCCATTCGCTCTCTGCAGGCAGCAGGGTTGGAAGTAAACTTAATTAAAGACGTTACACCAATTCCACATAACGGTTGCCGTCCGCCAAAACGGCGTCGTGTTTAAAGCAAGGGAGGTGCTCGTAATTGGCTAGATATACTGGACCTGTCTGCAGGCAGTGCCGCCGGGAAGGTGTAAAATTATATCTGAAAGGTGAACGTTGCTACACGGAAAAATGTGCTATTGACCGCAGAAGTTATGCACCCGGTCAGCATGGTCAGCGCCGTCGTAAACTTTCCGAATACGGCCTGCAGTTGCGGGAAAAACAAAAAGCACGCCGCATTTACGGCGTTTTGGAAGGTCAGTTTCGTAAATATTTCCGGGAAGCAACTCGCCGCAAAGGTATTGCCGGTGAGAACTTACTGCAGATTTTGGAATCTCGTTTAGATAATATTATTTACCGGCTGGGATTTGCCCTTTCCCGTCCTGAGGCCAGGCAACTGGTAAAACACGGTCATTTTGCCGTTAACGGACGTAAAGTTAATATTCCGTCCTACCAAGTCCGCCCTGGTGACGTCATTTCAGTGCGTGAATCAAGCAAGAATAAAGGACGTTTTAAAGAGCTGGCAGAGCTTACACGCAACCAGGGTACCATGGAATGGTTGGAAGTTGACAGTGAAAACCTGACTGGGAAAGTCATTCGCTTGCCGAGCCGTGAGGAAATTGACAGCCCCATTGCCGAACACTTAATTGTTGAGCTCTATTCACGTTAATAGTTCTTTGTTTTTGAACACGCTAAGCTGGTGTGAGCTAAAATGCCCTCGCGTTTGTTAATGGAATCAAAAAGGAGGGTTCTGAACCTTGATCGAAATTGAGAAGCCCAAGATTGAGCGTGTCGATGAAAAAAACGACAACACTTACGGTAAGTTTGTCATTGAACCTCTGGAGCGTGGTTACGGTATTACGCTTGGTAATTCTCTGAGACGCGTACTTTTATCCTCTCTGCCGGGTGCAGCAGTGACATCTGTAAAAATAGAAAATGTTTTGCATGAATTTTCAACTATTCCCGGTGTTTTAGAGGACACTACGGAAATTATTCTGAACTTAAAAAAGCTGTCCATGAAAATTCATTCTGAAGAACCGCAAACACTGATCATAGCTGCTACAGAACCGGGGGTAGTAAAAGCCGGGGACATCCAGGCACCGGCAGATGTGGAGATTTTAAATCCGGATTTGCATATTGCAACGCTTGAAGAGGACGGCCGGTTGTATATAGAAATGACTGCCGTTAACGGCCGTGGCTATGTGCCTGCCGATCGCAACAAAGAGCCGGGTCAGCCCATAGGAGTTATTCCTATAGATTCGCTCTTTTCACCCATTCGCCGTGTGAATTATAAAGTGGAAGATACACGCGTCGGCCAGCACACAGACTATGACAAGCTAAGCTTTGAAGTATGGACCGATGGGAGCATTCTTCCCGATGAAGCCATCAGCCTGGGCGCCAAGGTTCTCAGCAAACATTTAAGCCTATTTATTAATCTGACGGAAGAAGTGGCTGAAGTTGAAATCCTCGACGAAAAAGAAGAGGACGATAAAGCCAAAGTTCTGGAAATGACAGTTGAAGAACTGGATCTTTCCGTCCGCTCCTATAACTGTCTCAAACGGGCCGGAATTAACACTGTTGAAGAATTAATTCAACGGACAGAAGAAGATATGATGAAAGTCCGTAATCTTGGGAAAAAATCCCTGGAAGAAGTACGGCGCAAACTGGCAGAATTGGGCTTAAGTTTGCGTGAAAGCAACGAGTAAAGGAGGGAGAAGCCGTGGTAATCCGTAAATTCGGCCGTCGCAGTGATCATCGACGTGCTATGCTCCGCAATTTGGCAACATCCATTATTCTTGCCGAAAGAGTTCAAACCACGGAAGCTAAGGCGAAGCAATTACGCAGCATAACTGAAAAAATGATAACGCTGGGTAAGCGTAAAGATCTCCACGCGCGCCGCCAGGCGTTGGCCTATCTCCTCGATGAAGATGCAGTTACTAAACTGTTTGATGAGATCGCGCCTCGTTATGAGGACCGTCAGGGTGGGTATACTCGCATCCTAAAATTGGGACCGCGCCGCGGGGATGCCGCCCCCATGGCCATTATCGAGCTCGTATAGAAATATAGAGTCAAGAAGAAAATCGACCCTACGATGTCGATTTTCTTTATATGCTAAGGACCGGTAAAAATTTCGCAGATTGCGGGAGTATGGTGTTTTGGGGGTGAGTCCTGTGGAAATTATCCGTGCTGAAGGACTGGGATATAAATATCATGACACCGATGAAGAAGGATTGTGGGCGCTTTCTGAGATAGATTTGTCGATTGCTGAGGGGGAATTTGTTGCTGTTTTAGGCCCAAACGGTTCAGGAAAATCCACCCTGGCCAAACATTTTAATGCTTTGCTTCTACCAACAAGCGGTAAAATGTGGGTTGGCGGCATGCTGACCGGTGAAGAAAAAAATCATTGGCAAATTCGCCAACTGGCGGGGATGGTCTTTCAAAACCCTGATAACCAAATTGTGGCCACCACCGTGGAGGAAGATGTTGCCTTCGGCCCGGAAAACCTGGGACTGCCTTCAGAGGAAATCAGGCAAAGGGTGGCAGAGGCTCTGGAGATTGTCGGGATGTCTGCCTACCGGCAGCACGCCCCGCATCTTCTTTCCGGAGGGCAAAAACAAAGAGTAGCTATTGCCGGTGTTCTTGCCATGCGCCCCAAATGCCTGATTTTAGATGAACCCACCGCAATGCTCGATCCCCGCGGGCGGACTGAAGTGATGGAAACAATCGGACGCCTCAATAAAGAAGGCATAACAGTAATTCTAATTACCCACTTCATGGAAGAAGCAGTTGCTGCTGACCGTGTCATTATTATGGAAAAAGGGAAAATAGTTATGACAGGCTCACCGCAAGAAACTTTCTTGCGCGTTGAAGAACTCCGGGCACTAGGTTTAGATACACCGCCTGTGGTAGAGCTGGCTAACCAGCTGCGCAGTGCCGGTGTGGAGATTTCCCCTTCAGTGCTGACGGTAGATGATTTGGTGGAGCAATTATGCGGATAGAATTAGAAAATATAAGTTATACGTATATGCCTGGAACCCCCTTTGAAGTTAAAGCTCTGAAAAATATTAACTTAACCATCGAACAGGGTGAATATCTGGCGGTAATCGGTCAAACAGGTTCCGGCAAATCTACACTTGTCCAACACCTGAACGGTTTGCTTAAACCTACTTCAGGCCGGATCCTGGTGGACGGAAAAGATATTAGCACGGATAAAGCCGGCTTGCGTGAAATCCGCCGGCGAGTCGGTCTTTTGTTTCAGTTTCCTGAACACCAGTTGTTTGCGGAAACTGTTTATGCTGATGTGGCTTTTGGCCCCAAAAATATGGGGTTGGCAGAAAGTGAAATTAATGAACGGGTGGAAAAAGCTTTACGTCTGGTTGGGCTAGAGCCGGAAGAAATGGCAGACCGTTCACCGTTTACCTTGTCCGGCGGACAAATGCGCCGTGTGGCCATGGCAGGAGTACTGGCCATGCAACCGGAGATTTTAATCCTGGATGAACCGGCTGCCGGGCTTGACCCGCAGGGTAAAAGGGAATTATTTGCCCAGATTGACCGGCTGCACCAAGAGGAAGGCTTAACTGTAGTACTGGTTTCCCATAGTATGGAGGATGTGGCCAGCCGCGCCAAGCATCTTTTAGTCCTGGCAAACGGCACCATAAAAATGTACGGTACACCGGCGGAAGTGTTTCAGGATGCAGTGCAACTGGAAGAACTGGGTCTGGGGCTGCCGCAAATGACGCTCTTAATGCACAGATTGAAAGCAGCCGGCAAAAACGTCCCCACTGATATTTTTACAGTGGCTGCTGCTCGTGATGCCATCCTGCAGATGCTGGAGGTGCAAAAGAAATGAGCATGCTAAAAAGTATAACCATTGGACAATTTGTACCCGGCGATTCTTTACTGCATCGCTTGGATGCCCGGGCAAAATTTATTGCCCTGATTTTAATCATAGTAGCAGTCTTCGTGGTTCGTTCTTTTTGGGGCTATTTACTGATGGCAGCTTTCATTTTTAGCTTGCTTTATTCTTCCAAGTTGCCTTTGCACTATTTTTTGCGCGGCTTACGCCCGGTCTACTACATTATGCTTTTTACGCTCATTATCCACCTCTTTTTTACTAAAGGCGGAGCAGTGCTTTTGGCTCTTGGCGCCGTTACCATTGAAGCAGAAGGCGTCTACTTGGGAATCTTTATGGTTGTGCGCATTATTCTTTTAATTGTTTCCACTTCGCTTTTAACGCTGACTACTTCACCCATTGCTTTGACTGATGCTTTGGAGGATCTAATGAAGCCGCTTAGTAAAATCGGCGTCCCTGCCCACGAAATAGCCATGATGATGACTATCGCCCTGCGTTTTATCCCCACTTTAATGGAGGAAGCGGAAAAAATCATGAAGGCGCAAATGGCACGGGGTGCGGATTTTGAAACCGGGAATGTGTTTAGTCGCGCCAAAAGTTTAGTGCCGCTTTTAGTGCCGCTTTTTGTCTCTTCTTTTCGCCGGGCGGACGATCTGGCTATAGCCATGGAAGCACGTTGTTATCGTGGAGGGCAGGGGCGTACGCGTATGCGTCAACTGCAAATTGCCTTCCGTGATATTTTAGCCATTCTGATTAGTGCTGCCCTGATACCACTGATGCTTTTGCTGACTTAACAAAGCAGTCAACCACTGTTTAACTGGGGTGGGATAGCGTGAAAAATATTAAACTGACTTTGGCTTATGACGGTACTAATTACCACGGGTTCCAAATCCAGCAGAATGCAGTTACTATCCAGGAAGAATTGGAAAAAGCCATTGAGACAATTTTTTCTCAAGCGGTGCGCGTTACGGCAGCAGGCAGGACAGATGCCGGTGTGCATGCTCTCGGTCAAGTGGTAAATTTTTATGTAGACACAAAAATCCCCTGTGAGCGTATTCCCTACGCGCTAAACTCAGTCTTGCCACCGGATATTGTTGTCACAAATGCTGAAGAAGTCGCAGCCGATTTTCATGCCCGTTATAGTGCCAAAAGTAAAGTCTACCGCTACACAGTTGATCATGCTCCCTTCCCCCGTGTGTTAACCAGACATTTTGCTTATCACCTGCCTTACCGGCTGGATTTAAACTTAATGCAAAAGGCGGCTTCAACATTATTGGGACAAAAAGATTTCCGCTCCTTTATGGCCAGCGGAAGTTCAGTGAAATCAACCGTCAGAACACTCTTCACATTAGATCTGACTGACCATGATGACTATTTAACTATTACCATAGAAGCAGACGGTTTTCTTTATAATATGGTTCGCATCATCACCGGGACACTCCTGGAAGTGGGCCAGGGCAAGCGTCATTATGATTTAACGCCGGTGCTGGAAGCACGTAACCGCAATGTCGCCGGCTGGACCGTACCGGCGCATGGACTGGTGATGCAAGAGGTAAAATATTAGTAATTAACGTTTTCTTTGATCTTAAGACTGTCAGAATAACTTGACAGTCGGCACCTCATATTATAAAATAACTTTGTGCCAAAATGCCGTTTTGCCCCGTTAGCGGTAGTTTGGCCAGCGTTTAAGGAGTAAGGAGGATAATTATGCGTACCACATACATGCCTAAAGCCGGCGAAGTAGTACGGAAATGGTATATTATCGATGCCGCTGACAAACCACTAGGCAGATTGGCTACAGAAGTTGCCCGCATTCTTCGCGGTAAACATAAACCGATTTATACACCTCATGTGGATACCGGTGACCATGTCATTGTTATCAATGCGGAAAAAATTGTCTTAACCGGTAAGAAAGCAGAACAAAAATTCCATTATCGCCATTCCGGTTATCCCGGTGGTTTAAAGAAAGTTTCCTATGGTACCCTGCTTGCAACCAAACCGGAGCGGGTAGTCATGTTAGCTGTGAAAGGAATGCTTCCGCACAACCGACTCGGTCGGAAGATGCTGAAAAAACTTCGTGTTTATGCTGGAAGCGAACATCCGCATGAAGCCCAGCAACCTGAAGTTTGGACATTTTAGGGTAGAAGGGAGGAAACAAGGAAATGGCACAAGTTCAATATTACGGTACCGGACGTAGAAAGAATGCTGTTGCCCGCGTTCGTCTCGTACCCGGCACAGGTGAAATTATTATAAATAAAAGAGACATTGATGATTATTTCGGTTTGGAAACACTAAAGTTAATTGTTCGCCAACCGTTAAAACTGACTGATACATTAGATAAGTTTAATGTGATTGCCACTGTTCAAGGCGGCGGTACTACCGGACAGGCTGGCGCCATCAGGCATGGTATTGCCCGGGCTCTGCTGAGAGCAGAAGGAAATTTCCGTCCGCTTCTGAAAAAAGCAGGCTTTTTAACCCGCGACCCGCGGATGAAAGAAAGAAAGAAATACGGCTTGAAAAAAGCCAGACGGGCACCTCAATTTTCCAAACGTTAAAGATTTGTTTCATTACACACGAGTTTGTTTACAATTACAAAGTTTGCTTATCGCAAGCGCCAACCGTCAGGGGGAGAATTCCCTTTGGCGGTTTTTTGT
>JAAYSO010000072.1 GCA_012523945.1 Bacillota bacterium | reverse complement strand
TCCACCAGGTAGCCCATGGATTCCGCCAAAAGCCTCAAGGGCACATAACTACGATTATTACTAATAAAAGGAGGGCTTTCCGCCTGGATAAGCTTTTGATTTACCCAGACCTTACTTTCGCCCACGGTAAAAACCAGCTGTTCCCTGGCATTATCCCGGGCCAGCTTCACCGCAAAGGGCAGTTGCGTGTAAGGACTTAAAACTTCAAAATCAGGTTTAATGCCCACACCGTTAATGGGCTTGCCCAAGGAAGTATAAAAATGGTTGGTGGTGAGCCGCAGCCCTCCCCCGTCACTTAACAAAAACACACTCTGCACTGTGCCTTTGCCGTAACTTTGCCGGCCTATAATCACCCCGGCACCGCTGTCCTGTACGGCACCGGCTAAAATTTCCGCCGCACTGGCACTATATTCATCAATTAAAACCGCCAAAAAGGGAAAAGGAGCCGGTTCATTTTCCGAAAGCAAAACTGTTTCCTTTTGTTTGGCCCGCAGTCTCAAAACAGGCCCCGGCGGCACCAGTTCTTCCAAAACTTCTAAAACAGAAGTCAAAGACCCGCCCGGGTTGCCCCGTACGTCCATAATTAAGCCGTCAGGCAGCCGCTGCCTTAAAGCTTTTAAAACCGTCCTAAATTCTTCCGGTGTCCTTTCCGTAAACCCGGAAATCTCAATCACAGCCACATTATTTTGCATAAAACCTCTGACAGAATATGTATTAATAATGGCACGCTTCAAAGTCACCGTTTCTTCTTTACTTTCGCGCACAAAAGTAACAGTTACTTCACTGCCTACTTCCCCCCGCAAAAGCATGGCCAGTTCCTGGGTAGAATACCCTACCACGTTTTTTCCGTCCACCGCCACAATTTCATCACCAATGATAATTCCTGCTTTATCGGCCGGTGAGCCGGGCTGGACAGAAACAACTACCAGCTTGGCACCTTGCTTTTGCAAAGTTATCCCTACACCGCCAAAACTGCCTTTATGACTGTCAAGATAAAACTTAAAATCTGCCGGAGAAAAATATGTAAAATACGGGTCATTTAAAAAGGCCGGCAAATCTTCCAGAGGAGTTTGCCTTAGCGCCTCCCTGTCTATAGGGTTTACCGTATGGCTTTCAATAATCTGATAAATCTGATTAAGCGGAGCAGCAAAAGCCGTTGCGGCCAGGTACAGTATGATGACGGGAACGAGAATCCAGGTGCGTTTCATAGTTTTGCTCCTTTCCAAAACAAAAATGGGTAAAAATAGAACTTTTCCACCTGTACATTTCTAGACACAAAAACAATATCCTTTAAAAAATACAATTGTTAAAAATTTGTAAAAAAACAAAACTCTAAACTTTTCTTTTAGACGCTCGCTTCCTCCTTTTTGTTCCACTCTTCTGCAAAATTTCCCAGATTGGTGGGCAAAATTTAGCAATAACTGCCCGCTAAAGGAAATACCTGAAATTATAGGCTCCATGTCCATGTTTTACATACAATTTGACCCCCTAAACCGCTTTTTCTTGCACGAAAGTAATAAGTGCAGGCAAGCAAGTGGTACCGCTTGACACTTTAAAAATTCAGCACAAAGGGGAGATGAGAAGCGGAAAAGTTTTAATTTGTTGCATCAACGTGTCTGACAATAATTTAAAGGAGGAAGAGAGTAGATGAAAATACAAAGAATCCTTGCTTTA
>JAAYSO010000009.1 GCA_012523945.1 Bacillota bacterium | reverse complement strand
AGTGATAGTCCCTAAAACAGGTATATTTTCCTCTTGGCAGAACTTTTGAATTCTGTCATCCCCATTATATTTATTTACAATAACACCAAAGGGGAGGTTAAAATTCCTAACCAGCTTAACAGCCATTTTTAAATCATGTAGACCGAAAGCAGAAGGTTCTGTAACCAGCACCGCCCCGTCTGCATAGTGAAGAGAACTGACCACATTACAGGAAGTACCTGCTGCGCAATCAAGCAGATTTATTCCTGCCGGCAGATTTTCCAATAATGCTTTAATTACAGGTACCGCCATGGGTTCGCCTATCTGCAGAATCCCTCTTCTGCAGATTAAATCACCTGCTTGCCCTTCCTCAATTGCTCCGATTGTTCTTTTGGCAAAAGTAATGGCTTCATGTTTGCACGCAATCCTGCAAGCACGGCAGCTATGGCAGAGCTTTTCAAAAAGTATTACTTCTTTTTTTGTTTTTACCAAGGCATTAAACTGGCAGATTTTTGCGCAATCACCGCATAAAGTACATCTCTTCCTGTCAATAACGGGATAATCCACTTTCACCGCTTGACTTATTATTTGTGCAGGGTTGAGGAAGATAAAACCATTCGGTTCTTCCACATCGCAATCAATATAATTGGCAGCTGTAACTACAGAAAGATTCGTAGCTATAGTGGTTTTGCCCGTGCCGCCTTTCCCGCTTAATACGGCTATATTCAATCTATCTTCCTCCCCTAAATCCCCTGCCTGCACCCCTGCCCATTCCTGCATGGGCAGGACCTGCCGTGTTTAACTCCTGTAACTTTCCTTCATTAAAAAATTGTACCGCTTTTTTAACCTTCATGCTTTCACAGCGGTACACCTTAATATCCGAGCTTTGGAAAAGTCTGAACGCATTAGGACCCATATTCCCCGTAATAACGGCTTCTACATCTTCATCAAGTATCTGCTGGGCTGCAGCAACTCCTGCACCGCCCCCTGCCATCTGCCCGCTGTTTTCAATTGACTTTATTAATCCATCCTCACTGTCATAGATAACAAAATAATTACACCGGCCAAACCTTACATCCAGCATACTGTTTAAATCATCACCCATTGCAGAAACTGCTATCTTCACGATTTCGCCTCCAATTATTCTTCGCCTTCACCATTGACGGTATTTTTGGTGATCCTCTTTACCATTTCATTTAAAGCTTCGTTATAATCCTCTTGAGAGTCACACATTCTTTTCCGGGCAATTTTTACAACTCGGCATTTTAATCATCTCCACCCAAGTAATCAGTAATTGGCAAGTGCCAATTACATTTTACACCTGCATTAAGTTATTGTCAAATGCCAATAACTTATTCTACTGTAAAGCAAAAAAGACCCCATTAAAGAAGGGCCTTTAGTCAAACTAAGCGAGTTTACTGCTCACCTGATTTACATTTAATTATTTCCATCAATTATTTATTGACAAAGAGTATTATTTTTTCAGTTATACTATCTATTGTTTCTTGCAAAACTTTATCTTGTATTATCGCATCTTCCCTGGACAAATTGGCTATATCTCTGCTCATGGGCAGTTCTCCAAGCAGTTTTACGTCTAATTCATTGAAAAACTCTTCTGTATTCTCACTATCAAAAATCTTAATTTCCTTCTGGCAATCAGGACATAAAACATAACTCATATTTTGCACGACACCGATAACATCAATTTTCATTTTTCTAACCATATTGACGGCTTTTGCTACGATCATGGACACTAAATCCTGTGGCACGGAAACAATAACTATACCATTAATCGGAATGGACTGCATTACCGTCAGTGCCACATCTCCCGTTCCGGGCGGCATATCAATAATTAAATAATCAAGTTCACCCCAAAAAACATCCGTCCAAAAACTTTTCACCATCCCTGCAATCAGGGGGCCCCGCCAGATAACGGGTTGCTGTTCATCTTGCAACAATAAATTCAAAGACATTACTTTTATTCCATTTTTATCTTCTACTGGCGTAATTCCCAGTTCATTTTTTTGTGCCTTTTTGTCTTTCACATTAAGTAGCCTGGGTATACTAGGCCCTGTAATATCTGCATCCATCACGCCCACCTTGTATCCTTTTTTCTGTAGACTTTTAGCAAGCAAAACAGAGATGGTGGATTTACCAACGCCGCCTTTTCCACTCATAACTCCTATAACTTTTTTCACGTTATTATGTGGGTTGTTTTCTATTACACAACTCTCTTTTGTTGTACAGTCATTTTTTCGCGGGCAATTATCGCAACCTGTCATTTTTCTCACTCCCCAAAGTTATTGGCAAATCCGCACCAAACTAGATTTACCTTTATTATTGTCAAATATAAACCACTTAACCCTTCGCTACCAGCATTCCGTAAAATAGTAAGCACCACTCACTCGCATACCGCCTGTAACAGATACTTTCTCCAGCATAAATGGGTGCATACTCAAGATAAAACGGCACATCAACTTTAAAGATCTCACTGTTATCTAAATCATACAAAATGCAGTGTTTTAATATAAATTAGGTTTAATTCCCATAAACTCCCCACATTCTTTAAACTGAATATCCTTCAGCGGACCTACGATCCGGCCCACCCCCAAACTTAAGAGGCCCTTCCCGTTTCCTCAAATTACTAACAATAGGTGTAGATGTTAAATTTCTACATTAAGCATTTAATACCTCCATAAAAAAAGAGGATAATTTTAAGCAATACTATGTTTAATCATGCCAACAAATCCACCGAAAATAAAAATATGGCCTCCAGGGCTTTTTACAGCCCTGTAAAGCCATTTTTTCTCCGGGTTTTTTATTATTTCATTTCAATGACATTATTTCCGGTTAATCCCGGACTTAAAGCTCATTATCAGTAAAAGTTAAAGTAACTGCCTGTACTAGATCCATTCCTGCAAATTTTTCCGGATTAAAATAATCCTGAAGCGCGTAGCTTCGCATAGTTGTACCACTATCATAAACCAGCAAAGCAACAGGTATTTTTTGATTGAGTTCTATCTTCTGAAATTCTTGCAAAAAAACTTTGGTAGAGATTAATCTTTCCGTATCAAGCAAAACTTCATTTGTTTTATAAGCCCCTTTTCCGGCATT
>JAAYSO010000071.1 GCA_012523945.1 Bacillota bacterium | reverse complement strand
TGCTTATATCAGAGCGTCTTGGCCATGAAAACGTGGAGACCACTCTGGAAACCTACGCTCATTTATACCCTGATAAACATGGGGAAGTTTCCAGTAAACTTAACAAACTATTCACCCCTAAAATTTGCCAAAAAACAGATAAAAATCAGGGTATTTTAGAATAATGCTTCCAAACTGCTACCACGGACAAAAATCAAGCCTCTGAAACCCTTTATTTTACTGGGTTCAGAGGCATTTTGACGTCTATTCCCACTCAATGGTGGCGGGCGGTTTGGAAGTAATATCGTACACTACACGGTTTACATGGGGTACTTCAGTAACTATGCGGTGAGAAATTTTCTCCAGCACTTCAGAGGGGAAACGATACCAGTCGGCCGTCATCCCGTCCTGGCCGGTAACGGCACGTAAAGCAATAGTATAGGCGTAAGTTCGCTTTCCGGCCATGACCCCCACGGAGCGGATATCGGGCAGGACGGTAAATGCTTGCCAGATTTTACGATACAGGCCTGCTTTTTTGATTTCCTCAATCATAATGGTATCGGCTAAACGCAAAATTTCCAGTTTTTCTTCTGTCACCTCGCCTAAAATACGTATGGCAAGACCGGGGCCGGGGAAGGGATGGCGCCAAATCACATCTTCAGGCAAGCCCAGTGCCGCCCCTACCTGGCGCACTTCATCTTTAAACAAAGTATTAAGCGGTTCAATCAGTTTAAATTTCATATCTTCCGGCAAGCCGCCTACGTTATGATGCGATTTAATTACGGCCGTAGTTTCCGTTCCGCTTTCTATCACGTCAGGATAAACAGTTCCCTGCACTAAATAATCAATTTTACCGATTTTTGCCGCTTCCCTTTCAAAGACACGAATAAACTCATTGCCGATAATTTTACGCTTTTGTTCCGGGTCGGTGACGCCTTTAAGTTTCTGTAAAAACTCTGCCGCCGCATCTACTTTTATCACTTTCATTTGTAAATGTTCCGTAAAAGTTTCCATTACCTGCCGGGCTTCATTTTGACGCAAGAGCCCGTGATCAACAAAAATACAAGTTAGACGGCCACCAATAGCTTTGTGCACCAAAGCAGCGGCCACGGAACTGTCCACACCGCCGGAAAGCCCGCATACCACCTGTTCATTTTCACCTACAGCCCGGCGAATCCTTTGCACTGTGTTTGCAATAAAACCATTAATGTTCCAGTCCCCGGTTAAACCGGTTATTTTAAATAAAAAGTTTTGTAAGATCTTTGTGCCAGGCTCTGTTTCTAAAACCTGCGGGTGACAGGAAAGGGCATAAAGCTTTCTTTCCGGGTCCGCCATGGCCGCCACGGGCATGTTTGCTGTTGCCCCCAGGACAGTAAAACCGGCAGGCGGTTTTTCCACCATAAAACCCTTTTCCGGCCGGAGCTCCAGTACTTTTTCCAAGCCGTCAAAAAGATCCGACTCCTGTAATACTGTCATTTTTGCGTTTTTCTCTGTATTTTCGTCCTGCCTGATACTGCCGCCCAAATCTTTTGCCATGAGCTGCAGGCCATAACCTAAAGCTAAAACAGGCAGTCCCAGGTTGTAAAGTTCCGGATCTATTGCCGGGGCACCTGCCTGAAAAATATTCTTGCCCTCACCGGTAAAAAGCAAAGCTTTAGGTTTGCGCTGCTTTATTTTTTCCACACTTGCCGTATAGGGTAAAATCTCACTATAAACGTGTAATTCACGGATTTTGCGGGCAACTAATTCTGTATGCTGTCCGCCAAAATCAAGTACAATCACCAATTCCTGCGTCAAAGACTCCACCTCCAAAGATAGGTAATAATAAATAAGGTATTTAATTACCGGTTGCCCGCAACGTAATTAAAGTTATCTCGGCGGGGGATAAAAAACGTAAAGGCATAATACCACTTTGGCCAATACCCCGGGAGATATAAAGCCAGGTCTCACCTTCCCGGCTTAAACCTTCCACGTATTCCCGCGGAAATAAGCGGCCTGAGGCTGTAGTTACCGGTCCGAGCAAAGGCAGTTTTATTTGCCCGCCATGGGTATGACCCACTAAAATTAAGTTTACCTGCTCCGGAAGCGTTTTTTCTGCACCTGATACTGCAAGATAATCTACTTGTCCCTGCACAAACCAGGTTGGGGCATGTGCCAGCAGGATTACCGGCGTATTGACTTCCGGCGGCAATGCTGTCGCTAAATTGTCATGACCGGTGTGAGGATCACTGACTCCGGCAAGAATTATTTCTTCTCTCGCTTGCTGCAGTTTCACGTATTGGTTGTCCAGCACCGTGATGCCGGCACTTTGCAGCAGACCGGCAACTTTCTCCCAGCCGGCCCGGTAATCATGGTTACCGCTGACGGCGTAAACAGGAGCTATTTGTGTCAATGCTGCCAAAAATGCATAATACTGCTTAATTTCTGCAGCTTCCCTTTTTACATAATCGCCGGTTAACACAATTACATCCGGATTTGCTGCTTTGATTTGCTTTACAATCTGACCGTCTGCTGAGAGGCGGCGCCCGTGCAAATCACTAATTTGTAAAATCCGCCAGCCGTCAAAAGCAGGAGGCAGCAAGTTAATGGGAACTTCAATGCGCTCCATTTGCACAAAATATGTATCAAAAACAACTTTGGCGCTGACAAGCAAAAATACGAAAATTATCATACCCAGGAACAATTTTTTCATTTTCAACCACTCTTATTAATTTTTCACCACAAGCCAGATTAATTTGAGTTTGCCCTAAACTGACCGTGATGTCAAGGCAGCAAGGAGACAGTTGTTGAAAAAATAAGTAAATTTAGCCTAGTTAGAGTGCCTTTTTTTTGATATACTTTTGACAATGTATTTTATTTTGTCGTATCGAGGAGGCCAAGAAAATGATTATTGGTGTAGTCAAGGAATTAAAAGAACAAGAAAACCGTGTAGCCATGACCCCTGCCGGCGTAGATGCGCTGAAATCCTGCGGTCACCGGGTACTTGTGGAAAAGGGTGCCGGCCTTGGCTCAGGTTTTTCCGATCATAGCTATGAAGCCGCGGGCGCGGAAATGATAGATGATGCCTCTAAGGTGTGGGAAAACTGTGAACTCATGGTGAAAGTGAAAGAGCCGCATGAATCAGAATACAAATACTTAAGGCCCGGCCTGATCTTTTTTGCCTACCTGCACTTGGCAGCCGATTTAAAACTGACACAAACTTTAGTGGAATCAGGAGTCACGGCCATGGCCTATGAAACTGTGCAACGTACCGACCGCAGCCTGCCCCTCCTGACTCCCATGAGTGAAGTGGCAGGACGGATGGCCATCCAGGAAGGAGCCATCTACCTGGAAAAAACACGCGGCGGCAAAGGTATTCTCCTGGAAGGAGTACCGGGAGTGACACCCGGGTCAGTGGTAGTGGTAGGAGCCGGCACCGTAGGTACCGGAGCCATCAGACGTGCCATGGGGCTGGGAGCCAGAGTCACCGTCATTGATATTAATGTGGACAGATTGCGCTATCTTGAAGATATTTTTCAAGGCAGAATCGAAACTTTATATTCTAACCGCTACAACCTGACTAAAGCCGTCAGAAACGCAGATTTAGTGGTTGGTGCAGTGCTGGTACCGGGAGCAAAAGCACCTAAACTGATTACAGAGGATATGGTGAAAAAGATGCAGCCGGGTAGCGTCATTGTCGATGTGGCCATCGACCAGGGCGGCTGTGTGGAAACCATTAAAGAACCCACCACTCATGCCAATCCGGTTTTTGTTAAGTATGATGTGATTCATTATGCCGTACCCAATATTCCCGGGGCAGTACCCCGGACTTCAACGCTGGCTCTTACCAATGCAACTTTGCCCTATCTTTTGGAAATTGCCAAAAAAGGCTGGGCACAAGCTGTGCTTGATGATGAAGCTTTGGCCAAAGGCATTAATATTTATGACGGTAAGGTCACTAATGCAGGTGTGGCTGAAGCCCATAATCTGCCTTACCATCCACTTGAAGACGTTTTACAGTCTCTTTCCCGGTAGACTTACAAGTTTAAAAAAAAGGTGTTGGGGTTTTCTCCCAACACCTTTTTTCTTACATTGGCATTTGCGGTGCTGCTGCTGCGTTTTGGTTTTCCTCAGGCTTGTCAACAACCACTGCTTCGGTGGTGAGGAACATGGCAGCAATGCTGGCAGCGTTTTGCAGTGCCGAGCGGGTAACTTTTGCCGGATCAGGAATACCGGAATCGATCATGTCAACATATTGTCCGGTTGCTGCATCATAACCGACACCGGCAGCAGCTTCTTTAACTTTTTCTACCACGATGGAGCCTTCCTCGCCGGCATTCTCGGCAATTTGACGTACAGGCTCTTCCAGAGCACGGCGGATAATATTGACACCTGTCAGTTCATCCCCATCAGCTTCAACACTGTCCAGAGCTTTCAGGGCGTTAATGTAAGCAGTTCCGCCTCCGGGTACAATACCTTCTTCTACAGCGGCACGTGTTGCAGACAGAGCGTCTTCAATCCGCGTTTTCTTCTCTTTCATTTCTACTTCGGTGGCTGCACCCACTTCAATTACTGCTACGCCGCCGGCCAGTTTAGCCAAACGCTCTTGCAGTTTTTCTCTGTCGTAGTCCGAGCTGGTTTCTTCGATTTGGGCACGAATTTGGACAATCCGTTTTTGAATTTCATTCTTGTCACCGGCACCATCAACAATAACAGTTTCTTCTTTATTGACACGAACCTGGCGTGCACGGCCCAGGTGGTTTAGATCGGCATTCTTTAATTCAAGGCCGACTTCTTCAGAAACAACCTGTCCGTCAGTAAGGATAGCAATATCCTGCAGCATAGCCTTACGACGATCACCAAAGGCAGGTGCTTTTACTGCCACACAGTTGAAGCTGCCGCGTAATTTGTTCAGAATCAGGGTAGCCAGTGCTTCACCTTCAACGTCTTCAGCAATGAGCAGTAAAGGTTTGCCGGCTTGAACGACTTTTTCCAAAACAGGCAGCAAATCATGAATGTTGCTGACTTTCTTATCTGTAATGAGGATATAAGGCTCATCCAGGATAGCTTCCATTTTTTCGGTATCAGTGACCATGTAGGGAGAGATATAACCCCGGTCAAACATCATACCTTCCACGACTTTCAGGTCTGTGGTGAAGCCTTTGGATTCTTCAACGGTAATAACGCCGTCTTTACCTACTTTTTCCATGGCATCAGCAATCAGATCACCAATAGCTTTGTCGTCAGCGGAAATAGCGGCAACCTGTGCAATAGCTTCCCTGGTTTCAACGGGACGGGACTGTTCCTTAATGCTTTTTACAGCAGCTTCGGTAGCTTTTTCAATCCCGCGCTTAATAGCCATGGGGTTGGCACCGGCAGTAACGTTTTTCAGACCTTCACGAATTATGGACTGAGCTAAAAGTGTAGCTGTTGTGGTACCGTCCCCGGCCACATCCTGTGTTTTAGTGGCAACTTCTTTTACCAACTGTGCTCCCAGGTTTTCAAAGGGATCTTCCAGTTCAATTTCACGAGCGATAGTAACACCGTCGTTGGTAATGAGCGGTGCACCAAACTTTTTATCTAAAACTACGTTACGGCCTTTGGGGCCTAGAGTTACCTTAACTGTGTTTGCCAGCTGGTCAATACCTCTTTCTAATGCACGGCGTGCTTCTTCGCGAAAATAAATTTCTTTGGCCATTACCTCTGCCTCCTTTTATCTTTAGTGTTAATCTAAACTAACTTGCCCAGAATATCATCCTGGCGCATAATTAAGTACTCTTCACCTTCAAGTTTAATTTCAGTTCCGGCATATTTGGAGAAAAGGACACGGTCTCCCACCGCAACGTCCATTTCTAAACGGGTTCCATTATCAAGAATGCGGCCGTTACCAACGGCAACAACTTCTCCTTCCTGCGGCTTTTCTTTGGCTTTGTCGGGCAGTACAATGCCGCTGGCCGTTTTCTCTTCGGCTTCAATAGGTTTGATGACTACGCGATCACCTAATGGTTGAATTTTCATGCAGATAGACCTCCTTTAAAAGTAGGTATATTGTTGTTAGCACTCTAAGGGTGCGAGTGCTAATTTTCACACTTGATATCGTATAAAAAAATCCAAACAAAAGCAAATCTTACATAAAGATTAATTAGGTAATAATTCATCCTTATGAAGAATCATCTTAAATTAGATTTAATTTTCTTCTTTTATCTGTTTTTTCCTTCATTTCCTTTCAACAAATGATAGTATATGCTTTTTGCATCTTTTTATACACAAGTTATTATGCCGCCTTTATCCTGATTTTTCCGCAAAACCGCCAAAACAACCTGTAAAAATTAGCTATTATAAAAACAAATTAGCCTGGAAATTTCCAGACTAATTTCATCTTTTTTGTGCTTGTTTTTTTAAACAAGAACCTGGACTTTATTCAATCTATAGATTTGGTTGATAATTTGATCTACATACCTGCTTTGGTTGAGTAGTTCTTGGCTGGTAAAATCCTGCCCCTTGGCAAGTTTATGCAACTTTTCTCTTTCCTTTTGCAGTTTCTTTAATAACATTTCTTTTTCCATCATGGCTAAAAACACATCTACCACCTTCGGATCAAACTGTTTTCCGCGCTGGCCTTTAATTTCTGCAATGGCAGCTTCCTGGGAAATCTTACCCCTATAGACTCTGCCATGAGTCATGGTATCATATGCATCTAAAACAGAAATAATTCTCGCCAAAAGCGGTATTTCTTCCCCCTTTAACCCCTGGGGATAGCCGCTGCCATCCCAGCGTTCATGGTGACTTAAAATGGATTCGGCAATACTGGCCAGTTCCGGGGAAGCCAGGGCAATGCGGTAACCTATTTCACAGTGTCTTTTCATTTCTTCCCATTCTGCCGGCGTCAACTTGGTCGGTTTTTCCAAAATACTGTCGGCGACGCCTATCTTGCCAATATCATGCATAAAAGCCAACAGTTTTAATTCATCAATTTGATTATCCGTCAACCCCAGCATGGAACCTAAACGCACGCTAAGCTTCATTAGTCTTTGACTATGTTCCTGCGTTTCATGAGTTTTTTCTTCCAAAGACTGGCGCAACGATAAAATAAGATTGTTTCTGGCATTATTGCCGCCAAGCAGTTTATTTTGATTCAACCTGTTTTCAGCCTTAGCCACAACAGCCCAAATATCTTCATACTCATTGCGCCGCGACGCCGACCCTATGGCAATATTAATCTTAAAGGGCTGCAGTTTATCTTCCCGGCAACGGATGCGCAGCTGGCGCACCAGGGACTGCAGCTCATCCGCATGTATTCCCGATAAAACCACGGCAAATTCGTCTCCGCCAATGCGGGCTACAAAACCGGTTTCCGTAAACATGGATTGTAATATTGCTGAGATTCTCTGGAGATATTGGTCTCCTGTATCATGACCAAAAGAATCATTAACCGGTTTTAAACCGTTTATATCAAGCAGAATTATACTAAAGGGCCAAGTCTTTTCCCGGTTATATCTTTCCATTTGTTTATCATAATAAGCACGGTTAAATAGTCCTGTAAGTTCATCTTGGTAAGTTTTTTGCAGTATATCTTCCCAGATGGGGTAAAATGTGAAGATATAAGTTTCCCGATGTCTCACAACAGTTGTGAAATACTGCATCTTTTGCAGTTTAAGCAACAAGCTCTTACTGGTAAAAGAAGTTTCCGCGTCAATAATGGATAAAAACATCTCCACCAATTCAGCATTACCGTTACAGCCAAGGCAGCCCAAAGGCATGTCCACATAAAGGCAATCTAGACCAAAATAGCTGATAAAGGCATGATTCCAATCTTTTATCCTAAAATCAATAATTTTGTTTTTTTGCACTATAGGCTTAAGCATAATGGTAGCCAAAGCGGATGCACTTTCTTTCGGCATAACCGGGTGACTGCAGGCAAACAATTTAAATCCTCTCCCTGAAACTTACTCACACAGAACAGGAAATAGCAATTATATACCTATATATACAGGTTTAGACGAAAAGAACAAAAAAAATAGCGCATCCAGTAATTATTCTCAGCTGCCGTGCTATTTCCTTTTCACTTAATACAGTTTATCACAAATTTTTCTAATTTGCAACCAGGATCTAACATTTTATTCTGAAAATTTGCCATTATTTATCTCCCACTAACACACCTGTACTGTCATTTTTTACAAAGCTTGTGCCCAACCAACTGTCACAAGTCAGAAGATTAAAGAACCTTTACGCAAATTTCTTCTACAATCCCTTCGCTAATAAAAAAGCCTTTAAGCACAGGTTTTTTGTGTACTAAAGATAAAATCAGAAACGGTCCGGCAAAAAAAGCTTCTTTAATATCGATGGGTGACGGTCTGGCCGGTGTTGTCGGATGGGAGTGATAGGCAGCATTAAACTGCAAATTTTCTGCCTCCATTTTCTGAAAAGCCGCCACCACTTCTTTGCCGTCCATACGATATGAAGTGGGAGACGGTTTTACATTGGTAATAGGGAAAAGATGTGTACCGTGCCACTTATCCGGACCGCCAAGAAGGCCACAGGCTTCATTGGGAAGAGAGTCATAACAATGTTTAACCAGCTGCCGGTAAACTGTCTCATCTAATCTGTAAATTTTAGACAAATCCCTCATCTCCCCTGTTTTACAGCTGTTTAAATCCTGCCGCATATTTGCAGTTAAGGTGAAACACATCCCTACCCCCATAATTATTATAGCAGCTTCCATCAATATAACAATATGTAGTAATTGCATAGGCGTTTTGCAGCTTTTTTACCTCCATTATCAACACATGTTTTCATTATTGAATCCACACCATGTGTGTATGGTAATCTGTACCGAGCACAACATAACAAATATATAGTCAAACCGGCTTAAAATTAAATTTCGCTTTACCTATTGCTTACATTTACCTATAATATACATATGGACAAAAATTTTTATGTGAGGTGGAGTGTGGAAATGAAACTACAGAATAAAGTGGCATTGATTACGGGTGCGGGGACAGGCATTGGTGCAGCCATTGCCAAGCGTTTTGTTGAAGACGGCGCTAAAATTGTGATTATGGGTCGCCGTAAGGAAAAATTAGAAGAAACTGCAGCAGGTTTGCCTGCAGATTCCGTGAAGATCTGCCAGGGTGACGTTGCCAACGCTGATGATGTAAAACGGGCTGTGGCAGAAACACTGGAATTTGGCGGCGGAAAAATTGACGTGCTCGTAAACTGTGCCGGTGTTAACTTCCCCGGCAGTGTAACCACCATCGACTTAAACGACTGGAATAGATTCTTTGCCATTAACGTCAATGGACCCTTTATGCTGATGCGGGAAACAATCCCCCATATGCAAAAAGCCGGTGGCGGTTCCATTATTAATATTGCTTCCATTGGCGGACTGGTCTGCCTCTCAGAAAGAGTCGGGTATTGTACCACCAAAGCTGCTCTCATTATGCTGACCAAACAAGCAGCCAGAGATTTTGGTGCCGACAATATTCGCTGCAATGTAGTTTGTCCCGGATTTGTTTTAACCCCCATGACAGAAGACCATTTTGGCTCCATGACCGAAGATGCATTCCTGGGCTCTCCCATGAAGCGTGGTGCCACACCGGACGAAATCACAGGCATCTGCAGCTATCTTGCCAGTGATGATGCTTCCTACACAACCGGTGCCGTTATTACTGTAGATGGCGGCTCCACTGTCATTGACGGCTTTGAAGTAGGTATTATTGCTGCTTCTAAATAGTAAATCCTGAACATAAGGAAACACCGACCTGTCAGAGGACAAGTCGGTGTTTTTTAGTCTTGGGCCAATATTTCCCTGGCTTTTTGTAATTGTTTTTCCACTGCCTCCGCCGCTGTACCGCCGCGGGAGGTACGGGCGGCCACACAGTTTTCCGGCGGCAAAAGCTCTAAAGCTTCAGGACCGAAGAAAGGACTGGCTTCCTGTAGTTCTGCTACCGTTAAATCCACCAGCCTGCGGCCCTGGGCCACACATTTGCCCACAAGTTTCCCCACCACGGCATGGGCTTCACGGAAAGGCAAACCTTTGCGTACCAGGTAATCTGCCAAATCGGTGGCACTGGCAAAATCACCGGCTACAGCGGCATACATCCTTTCTTTGTCCACTTGCAGGGTACGCAGCATGGCGGCATAAAGCTGCAGGCAGATTTTAATAGTATCAACAGTATCAAAAAGACCTTCCTTATCTTCCTGCAAGTCTTTATTATAAGTCAGCGGCAAGCCTTTAAGCACGGTTAACAGCCCCATGAGATGGCCGTAAACACGGCCGGTTTTACCGCGCACCAGTTCAGCTACATCAGGGTTTTTCTTTTGGGGCATAATACTGCTGCCGGTGGTAAAAGCATCATCAAGGATGACAAAGCCAAATTCCTGGGAGTTCCATAAGATTAAATCCTCACTTAAACGGCTTAAATGCATCATTAAAATGGCTGCATTAGCTAAAAACTCCACAATAAAATCACGGTCACTGACGGCATCCATACTGTTTTCGTACAGGGTGGCAAACTCTAATTCCTCTGCTACCATTTCCCTGTTGACAGGAAAGGTTGTCCCGGCCAGGGCCCCGGCTCCCAGCGGCATCCAGTCTGCCCTTTTATAAGCATCTAAAAAGCGTTCACGGTCCCGCTCCAGCTGCCAGAAATAAGCCAGCAAATGGTGGGCAAACAAAACAGGCTGGGCGCGCTGCAAATGTGTATAGCCGGGCATCACGGCATCATGATGTTTTTCCGCCACTTCCACCAGTACCGCCTGCAGGTTCTTAATTAACGCCACAGTGGCCAAAATTTCTTTTTTTACATACATATGCAAGTCCAAGGCAACCTGGTCATTGCGCGAACGGCCGGTATGGAGCTTGCCGCCCACAGGCCCGATCTTATCAATTAATCTTTTTTCAATATGCATATGTATATCTTCCAAAGCTGCCGTAAACTCCATTTTGCCGGCAGCTATTTCTTCACGGATTTCAGCCAAGCCGGCAATAATGGCGTCGGCTTCAGCCTGCTCAATAATGCCACAGGCGGCCAGCATGCGGCAATGGGCCATGCTGCCGCGAATATCTTCTTCATAGAGACGCCGGTCAAAGCCAATAGAGGCATTAAAAGCCTCCACCAGCGCATCTGTTTCTTTGCTGAATCTTCCTCCCCACAGCTTCATTATCACACCTACTTTTTCAGGTTTTTCAGCAGTAAACCTCTTACTTGCAGCGGCAAACCAAAGAGGTTGATAAAGCCTTCCGCATCCCGTTGATTATAGACTTCGTCGGCACCAAAAGTGGCCAGATCTTCGCGGTAAAGCGAGTAAGGTGACTGGCGGCCGGCCACAATAATATTTCCTTTATAGAGCTTGAGAAGCACTGTCCCGGTGACTGTACGCTGTGTGCTGTCAACAAAAGCATCTATGGCTTCGCGCAAGGGTGTATACCACTGCCCGTTATAGACAAGTTCGCCGTACTTGATGGCAATCATTTCTTTAAAATGCATGGTCTCCCGGTCCAAGGTCAGTGTCTCCAATTCACGATGAGCAAAATATAAAAGTGTGCCGCCCGGAGTTTCATAAACACCGCGGGATTTCATGCCTACAAGCCTGTTTTCCACAATATCCACCCGGCCGACGCCGTGGCGGCCGGCAATAGTATTAAGTTCCGTCAGTAATGTTACCGGATCTAAATTTTTGCCGTTTACGGAAACAGGTTCGCCCTGATCAAAACCGATTTCCACATATTCCGGAGTATCCGGTGCATCCTGGGGATCAACAGTTAACAAAAACATCTCTTTTTCCGGCTCCACATCAGGATCTTCCAGGATTCCGCCTTCATAACTCAAATGCCATAAGTTGCGATCCATACTGTAAGGCTTATCTTTCGTTACCGGAATGGGAATACCGTGTTTTTGTGCATAATCAATGGCATCTTCCCGGGATTTAATCTCCCATTCCCGCCAGGGAGCAATAATTTTCATCTGCGGTGCCAAAGCTTTGATGGTTAATTCAAAACGAACCTGGTCATTGCCTTTACCGGTAGCGCCGTGGGCAATGGCATCGGCGCCTTCTTTTTCCGCAACTTCAACCAGTCGTTTGGCAATGGCAGGACGGGCAATGGATGTGCCCAGTAAATATTGCTGCTCATAAAATGCGCCTGATTTAATCATGGGGAAGACAAAATCCCGCATAAACTCTTCGCGGATATCTTCAATATAGATTTTTGAGGCACCAGAATTAATTGCTTTTTCCCGCAAAGGTTCCAGTTCTTCCCCCTGGCCCACATCGGCAGCCATGGCAATAACTTCCACCTGGTAATTTTCTTTCAGCCAGGGGATGATAATGGAGGTATCTAACCCGCCAGAATACGCTAATACAACCTTTTTCATACTTCACCCTCCCCTTGTTCAAAAGCTATTTTGTACAATTTCCTCAATAAAGTCAGCGACGGCTCTCCGCCGCTGGCAAAAAGCTCCACCTGCCCGCCGGGATTGCCGGCGGGACGCAAAAGGTTTTTTGCCGCCAAAACTCTTTTCAGCTGGCGTACTGTACCCAGGTTGCCGTCAATAAATTTCACGCCCGGCAACATTTTCTGCAAAGTATTTTTAATAAATAAGTAGTGCGTACAGCCTAAAACTACAGTTGTAATTTCAGCAGTGTTGAGTTCACGGAAAAGTGTGCTTAAAAGATTTTCCAGAGCAGGACCGGCAATAATACCGCTTTCAATTAATTCCACCAGGCCGGGGCAAGGCAGCAGGGCAACCTCATCCGTGCCGGTGGCATAGCGGTGGTAAAGCCGGCGAAACTTTTCTTCCCGTAGTGTCAAAGGGGTGGCCATAACCAGAACTTTTCCCCCTTCCGCCAGTGCAGGTTTAATGGCCGGCTCCATACCGATTACCGGCAGGGAAAACTCCTGGCGTAGTAAATCTACTGCTGCGCTTGTAGCCGTATTACAAGCCACTACCAAAGCTTTACTGCCCTTTTCTACCAGGAACTTTGCCGCCTGCATGCTTAAGGCACGCACTTCTTCTTTACTCTTACTGCCATAGGGAGCATTGGCTGTATCACCAAAATAGAGAAAATTTTCCGCAGGCAGCAGGCGGGCAGCCAGTGCCAGGACTGTGAGACCGCCGGCTCCGGAGTCAAAAAAAGCTATAGGTTTTTCCCGCTCCACATCCTGATACATAATCTCACCACAACATTTTTTATGAATTAGGGCTTACATGACTTTAGCCAGAATTGCTTTTTGGGCATGCAGCCTATTCTCTGCCTGATCAAAAATAACAGATTGCGGTCCTTCCATGATGTCATCGGTAATTTCTTCACCGCGGTGAGCAGGTAAGCAGTGCATAACGATGGCATCTTTGGCCGCCAGTTGCATAACCTCCCGGTTAATCTGATACGGCTTAAAAACGCGTATACGTGCCATCCGTTCAGCTTCCTGTCCCATGCTGGCCCACACATCTGTATAAAGAACATCTGCAGCTTTTACAGCCTGGCTGATCTCTGTAGTAATTAAAACTTCCGTGCCATAGGCTGCTGCATTTTCTTGGGCCGCCCTGACTATTTCTCTCCTCGGTTCATAGCCGGCAGGGGAAGCTATGGCCACATGCATTCCCATTTTACTGCAGGCTAAAAGTAAAGAGTGAGCCATATTATTCCCGTCGCCTACATATGCCAGTTTTAACCCTTCAAGCTTGCCTTTATGCTCCAGGACTGTCAGCAGATCCGCCATGGCCTGACAGGGATGTAACAGATCCGTCAGACCGTTAATGACGGGAATTTCCGCATAAGCTGCCAGCTCTTCCACTTCCTCATGCTCATAAGTGCGAATCATAATGCCGTCCAGGTAACGGGACAGTACCCGGGCTGTATCTTTCACCGGCTCCCCGCGGCCGATCTGTAAGTCCTGCGCGCTTAAAAAGAGGGCAGTACCTCCCAGCTGGTACATTCCCACTTCAAATGACACTCTTGTTCTGGTGGAGGCTTTGCGAAAAATCATCCCCAGTGTTTTTCCCGCCAGCAGGGGCTGATTCTTACCGTTTTTCCGCTCTGTTTTCAGCTGCAGGGCAAAATGCAAAATATCAGCCAATTCATCCCGGGAAAAATCATTAACCGTTAAAAAATCCCTTCCTTTAAGATTACCCATAATTCTCTTTTTCACCTCTTTTCCCTTCCGCTAGCACCGGGAAATTTTTTACTCAGCTAAGCGTACGTAAGGGCATTTTGTAAGATCTTTGCCGCCTCATCAATCTGTTCCTTATTTACGATTAGAGGCGGCAAAAAGCGCAGGATTTTCCCGCCAATACAGTTAATTAACAAACCGTTTTCCTGACAAAGCTTTGTTACTTGCGCCCCGTCACCGTTAATTTCCAAGCCCAGCATTAAGCCCAGACTGCGCAGGTCCACCACTTTTTCCCGGGGGAGCTCACACAGTTTTTGGGCAAAATAATTGCCCATTTCTGCCACATGTTCTAAAAAGCCTTTTGCCGTCACGATTGTAAAGACGGCATTGGCTGCAGCACAGGCCACCGGGTTGCCGCCGAAGGTAGAGGCATGGTCACCCGGCACCAGGATATCTGCGGCCTCACCTTTGGCCGCCATGACACCAATGGGCAGGCCGCCGCCCAAAGCCTTGGCCAAGGTAAAGACATCCGGTTCCACGCCGTAATTTTCATATGCAAAAAGCTTGCCTGTGCGTCCCATGCCGCACTGTACTTCATCAAAAATCAAAAGTAATCCATGGTCATCACAAAGAGTGCGCAAGCCTTTAAGAAAATCAGCTTCTGCCGGATAAACCCCGCCTTCGCCCTGCACCGGCTCCACCAAAATGGCACATGTTTTGTCTGTAATCAGCCGGGCAAAGGACTCCAGGTCGTTAAACTCACCGTAACGAAATCCGGCAACCATAGGTTCAAAACCTTTATGGTACTTGGGCTGACCGGTGGCTGTAATGGCCGCTAAAGTCCGGCCGTGGAAAGAACGTTTGGCCGTAATAATTTCATGGGCATCATTAGCCTTTTTTATTTTGCCGTATTTACGGGCAAGCTTGATGGCAGCTTCATTGGCTTCAGCACCGCTGTTACAAAAAAATACTTTGTCGGCACAGGAATGCGAGACAATACGTTCTGCCAACCGGATTTGCGGTTCCGTATAGTAGAGATTGGAAGCATGCATCAATTGTTTTAACTGGCTATTGACTGCTTCAACCACCTGCGGATGGCAGTGGCCAAAACTATTTACTCCCAAGCCACTGACAAAATCAAGATAACGCTTGCCGGTATCATCCCAGACATAAGGTCCTTCACCGCGCATTAGCAAAGGAGTTGCTTGAGGTTGGCGGTTATAAGTGTTAATAATATACTTACTCTCCTGAGCCTGAAGATCCATTTCTCTCCCCCCTAGGCCGTAACCATAGTTCCAATACCATGGTCGGTAAAGATTTCCAAGAGCAGTGAATGCGGTAGCCTGCCGTCAATAATGTGTGTGCGGGTCACACCATGCTTCAAGGCAGTTAGACATGCTTGCACTTTAGGGATCATCCCTTTATTAATCCTGCCGTTTTTAATCATTTCCAGCGCCTGTGCTTTCGGTAGCGTGGAAATTAAAGTGGCAGGGTCGTCTGCGTCGGCAAAAATACCTTCCACATCTGTTAACAGTATCAGTTTTTCGGCGGAAAGGGCCGCCGCCAACTGACCGGCCACATGATCCGCGTTAATATTAAGACTTTCACCGTCTAAACCTACGCCAATGGAAGAAATGACGGGAATATAATCTTCGGCACTTAAGGTATGAATCACATCCGGATTTACCTGAACAATATCACCCACATAGCCTAAATCCACCATTTCATCACTGCCGCTAACCGGTTCCAGCGGCCTTTTTTGGGCAACCAGCAGTTTAGAATCCTTGCCGGAAAGCCCCACGGCTTTGCCGCCATGACTGTTAATGAGACTGACAATTTCTTTATTGACCTTGCCGGTTAAAACCATTTCCACAATCTCCATGGTTTCTTTATCTGTTACGCGCAAACCGTTGGCAAAAACAGCTTCCTTGCCTAAACGGTTAAGCATCTGTGTTACTTCCGCCCCGCCGCCATGGACAACAATAGGATTAATGCCGATATACTTTAAGAGAATTATATCCATCATCACTGATTTTTTTAATTCATCTGAAACCATGGCCTGACCGCCGTATTTAATAACAAAAGTTTTATCGGCAAAAGTACGCAAATAAGGCAGGGCTTCAATGAGCACTTTTGCTTTTGCAATCAGTTTTTGTACTTCACCTGTCAAAATTATCACTCCCGTCTATCCTTAAAACCTGCCGGTCACACCGGCTTTTATTATCTTTAAGAACGATAACTGGCGTTAATTTTCACATAATCATAACTCAAATCAGCACCCCAGGCAGTAACGTTTTCCAGGCCCAGGTGCAAATCAACAATGATGTTTATATCTTGCTGCGAGAGAATTTCTTTGGCCCGGACTTCGTCAAAAACCAGCCCCTGACCGGCTTTTGTCACTTGCAAATCACCAAGATAAACATCAACTTTCCCGGGGTCAAAAGCTACATCCGTCTGTCCCATGGCCATCACAATCCGCCCCCAGTTAGCGTCCTCACCAAAAAAGGCTGTTTTCACCAGGTTTGAATTCAGAATGGCCATGGCCAGTTTTTTCCCGTCACTAAAGGTAGGAGCATTTTTAATGGTAACTTCTAAAAATTTTGTTGCTCCTTCACCGTCGCGGACAATTTTTTGGGCCAGTTCCGTGTTAACCTGCTGCAAAAGCGCGACAAAGCGCCAATAATCTTCGTTTTCTTCTTTTATTTCCGGATTTTCCGCCTTGCCGTTGGCCAGGACAAAGACTGTATCATTGGTGCTGGTATCGCCGTCTACGGTAATGAGATTATAAGAACGCTCCACCGTATACCGTAAAGCTTTTTGCAACAGCCCGGCAGAAATGGCGCAGTCGGTTGTAATAAAAGCCAACAGGGTTGCCATATTGGGGTGAATCATGCCGGAGCCTTTGGCTATACCGCCCACAGTAACAGTTTTCCCGCCGATTTCCGTCTCATAGGCAATCATCTTCGTTACCAGATCCGTGGTGCAAATGGCTTCGGCGGCATCTTGCCCGCCCTCTGCAGACAATCTGCCTACGATGCGGTCAATACCGGTTTTGATTTTTTCCATGGGCAGGTAGACGCCTATGACTCCCGTAGAAGCAACTAAAACATCTTCCGGGGGAAGCCTGAGTAAATTTGCCGTCCTTTCTGCCATGCGAGCCGCGTCTTTAAGACCCTGCTCGCCGGTACACGCATTGGCATTGCCACTGTTGCAGATAATGGCTTGTGCCTTTTGCTGTGCCAGGTGCCGGCGGGATAAGATGACCGGTGCCGCCTGAAAGCGATTTTTTGTAAAGACACCGGCGGCAGTGGCAGGAACTTCTGAATAGATTAAAGCTAAGTCTTTTTTGTCTTTTTTCAGGCCGCAGTGCAGTCCTGCCGCCAGAAAACCTTTGGCTGCGGTGACTCCGCCCGGAACTTGACGCAAAGTCATTAAGAGCACCCCCTTTATTGCAAACCGGCTGTTTCCGGCCGGCCCATCATAATATTCATATTCTGTACTGCCTGGCCTGCAGCCCCTTTAACCAGATTATCAATGGCTGAAATGATAATCAGGCGGCCTGTGCGCCGGTCAAAGCTAAAAGCAAGATCACAGAAATTAGTGCTGCTGACATTTTTGGTTTCAGGCAGTTCGGGTGGCGGCAACAGGCGGATAAAAGGTTCATCTTTATAGTATTCTTGATAAATCTCACTGATTAAAGTTTCTGTCGTCCCCGGCTTTAAACGCACATAAATGGTAGAGAGAATACCTCTGATCATCGGGACCAAGTGAGGAGTAAAAAGCAGTGTTACAGGATGACCGGCTGCCCGGGACAATCCTTGTTCAATTTCAGGAATATGCTGGTGGCCGGTTACTTTATACGCTTTGAAATTTTCCGTACACTCGGGAAAATGAAAAGCTTGTTTTGGTGTACGCCCGGCCCCCGAAACGCCTGATTTGGCATCGATAATTATATCATTACTTTCCACTACCCCTTCGGCCAAAAGCGGTAATATTGCCAACTGTGTCCCGGTAGGATAGCAGCCCGGATTGGCCACCAGGGTCGCATTGGCAATTTCCCTTCTGTTTACTTCCGGCAAACCGTAAACACTTTGCTCCAGAAGTTCAGGGGCGGTATGCTCATAGCCGTACCACTTTGGATACAGTTTAGCATCCTGCAGGCGGAAGTCACCGCTTAAATCAATAACTTTTTTGCCTGTCTGCAAAAGCTGCGGTACTAATTTTACAGAAGTACCGTGGGGCAGCGCCGCAAAAATAAAATCACATGCTGCCACTTTCTTCAGATCTAATTCTTCTAAAGTAAGATCACAAAGTCCACGAAATTGAGGGTAGACAGCCGAAAGCTTTTGTCCGGCAAAACTGGTGGAAGTTACATAATAAGGACGGGCATGCGGGTGTCGCAGTAGGATCTGAACCAACTCTTTGCCGGTATACCCGGTTGCTCCCACAACGGCTATTTTTAACATGGAAAACACCTGCCTTAATTTATCTGATAAAAAAGCCTCTCCATCCTAAAAGGACGAGAGGCATCTCGCGGTACCACCTTTATTGGTCACAAAACGACCCACTTACGCCGTGCATTACACACGGTCAGCTTTAACGGGCATCTCCCGGCGTGGCCTACTGAGCAAAGCCGTTTGGCACGCAGTTCAGGGGTGCGCTTCAGAATGCCTTCCGTGCCGGGCTTCCACCGTCCCCGGCTCGCTAATACTTCCGACATTCCTACTCTCCCCATCATTACCTTGCACTATTTCCAAGTTCTACATCTGGTATAGCTTATAGATTAGCATTGCCGCCGTTAAATGTCAAGTGGTTTGGGCAAGAAACCGGCTCTGCCGGTTTTTTTTTCGATAAAATTAATTTTACAAAGGAATATTGCCATGTTTTTTGCGGGGGCGATCCTCCTGCTTGGTAGCCAGCATCTCCAGTCCCCGGATTAAATAACTGCGGGTTTCCCTGGGATCAATGACAGCATCCACCCAGCCCCGGGAAGCAGCTATATACGGGTTTGCATATTTGTTTTTATATTCCTGAATCCTTGCGGCTCGTTCCGCCTCCGGATTCTCGGCTGCCTGAATCTCTTTACGGTAAACAATATTGGCTGCGCCTTCGGGGCCCATGACGGCTATTTCAGCCGTGGGCCAGGCCAAGGCCAGATCCCCGCCCACGGAGCGGGAACTCATGGCGATATAGGAACCACCGTAGGCTTTACGCAAAATAACGGATATTTTGGGTACCGTAGCTTCGCAGTAAGCAAAAAGAACTTTGGCGCCATGGCGAATAATACCGCCGTGTTCCTGCTTTATCCCCGGCAGGTAACCGGGTACATCAACAAATGTAATGAGCGGTAGATTAAAACAATCACAAAAACGCACAAAACGTGCTATTTTATCTGAAGCATCTAGATCCAAAACTCCGGCTAAAACTTTAGTCTGATTGGCAACTATCCCCACTGGACGGCCGTTGAGCCGGGCAAAACCGGTGACTGTATTGGCAGCAAATCCTGCCTGAACTTCTAAAAATTCACCACCGTCTACTACCCGCACAATTATCTCCCGGACATCATACGGTTTTTGTGGGTGCGGCAGGATGGACAGAAGTTCTTCTACCGCATAAGGCGGTTCCTGCACGGGAGCCGGTGGCGGGTCCTCCAGATTATTGGCAGGCAGATAAGAAAGCAATTTTCTGATCTGCTGAAAACAAGTCGCTTCATCCGGTGCCAAAAAGTGGGCAACGCCGCTGATTTCATGATGTATATGTGCACCGCCCAGCTCCTGCGCACTGATATCTTCTCCGGTTACAGCTTTGATTACCTGGGGACCGGTAATAAACATCCGGCTGGTTTCGTTAACCGTAAAAATAAAATCGGTAAGGGCGGGTGAATAGACGGCGCCGCCGGCACAAGGTCCCAGGATTACCGAGATTTGCGGGATCACTCCGCTGGCCAAAACGTTGCGATAAAAAATTTCACCAAAAGCGTTAAGTGCTCTGATTCCTTCCTGGATCCGCGCACCGCCGGAATCAAATAAACCTAAACAGGGAGCACCGGTCTTCAGGGCCAAATCCATCACCTTACAGATTTTTTGCGCATGCATTTCGCCTAAAGAACCACCGGCCACGGTAAAATCCTGGGCAAAGACATAAACCAAGCGGCCGTCAACTGTACCAAAACCTGTAACTACACCGTCTCCGGGATAAAAGTTGCCCATATCTTCCACCTTATGTAAATCTGCCTGCACAAAAGTATCCAATTCGGTAAAACTACCGGCATCCAAAAGTGCCTGAATCCTCTCCCGGGCGGTCAGTTTACCCTGTTGATGCTGCCGGGCAATCTTTTCTTCACCGCCGCCTGTCTCGATTAAACGTTTACGCTCCTGCAAAAATTTCAGCTTCT
Source organism: Bacillota bacterium (assembly GCA_012523945.1). Lineage (GTDB taxonomy): Bacteria > Bacillota > Dethiobacteria > Dethiobacterales > Dethiobacteraceae > JAAYSO01. Next base: position 263 of record JAAYSO010000071.1, on the reverse strand, counting down.
CTTTCATCTGTACACCTCCAAGCTGTCACGTAACAAAAAAAGCTTTTAATTAGTTTTAACAGGGACCTAAATTATGGAATTTTTTTCACTATATCATTTTCCCCTGCTCGCAGCAATCAAAATCGTTTAACGCCTGGAAATATTGCATGCAAAAAAAACAGAGCCACGCAGGCTCTGCTTATTCTTGCATAATTTCTTTAATAATACCGACAGCCTCCTTGATCTGGGCCGGACTTACATCTTTGTGCGTAACAAAACGCACT
>JAAYSO010000070.1 GCA_012523945.1 Bacillota bacterium | reverse complement strand
TGAAACTGATGACACTGGGTTTAACGGAGGAAGAGGCAGAGGAAACTATCCTGCAAGGCTTCCTAAAATAAAATACAATTATGAAAGCTTGTACTTTTTAGCGGGTACAAGCTTTTTTTGTTATTTTTGCTCCTGGCGGGTAAACTAAAAACGCTTTTTCTACAAATAATATATTTGTAGGGTTAGCAGGAATCCGGAAAATTAGGGGGCTGTATTTAATGTATATCACGGATTTGGGGATTTTAAGCCTGATTATTGTTACTGCTCTGATTTATCTGGGCTTTTTACATCGCGTTTTGGACAGGATGCGTTTAACAAAAGTGCAGGCCCTGGTGATTTTACTGGCCATGCTGGTGGCCGGTTTTTTGCCCAATATCCCTATTTATGCCGGTCTTTCCCTCAATATCGGCGGTGCGTTAATCCCTATCGGGGTAGCTTTATATTTAATTTTTACGGCCGATGAAGCAGGGGAAAAACGCCGGGCAGTAATTACTTCCGTGGTAGTTGCCGTTTTAGTCTTTTTATCGGAAAAACTGCTGCCCCGGGAGCCCAGTTCCCAGTTTTTTTTACTTGATCCTTTATTTATGCCTGCTGTCATTGCCGCCTTAACGGCTTATCTTTTGGGTAGATCGCGGCGCAGCGCCTTTATCGGCGGTGTCTTTGGCGTTATCCTCACTGACGTTTTTGCCTGGCTGGAAAATTTATTTCTTTATCAACTGCATGTACCTATTGTGCTGGGTTCCACCGGCATTTACGGTGCGGCCGTCATTGGCGGTGTCGGTGCAGTGCTCTTGGCGGAATTAGTGGGTGAAATTGTTGAGAGACTGTTGGGAGGGCCGCAAGCATGAAATTTAAACAGGTAATTTTGCTTTTGCCGGTCTTTTTGGGTCTTATTTTGGGGCAGGCAAACAGTGAAGTAGCTTTTGCCGCTACCTCGTTGCCGGAGTTTTTCGATTTACTGGAGTCTACGGAAATTACGCCGGCAGAAATGGAAAAGCAGCAATACTACACCATGGTGGATGAAAAGGGCAGGGAAATCCTGGTGACCGGCCGTAAAATCCATGTGGGCGATGAATATATTGACCAGGATAACAAGTTATACCGCGTGACCGGTGTGCGCGGTTATACGGCTTACTGCCGCTTTATCCGCCAGGTGGGAGCAGTATATGAACCCAAGCGGCAAAACCTGCTTGTGTTTTTGCAGCGTTTCTGGACGGGAGCCTTGCCGGTACAAAAAGAACAGAATGAGAATGAACAGCCGCCAAGTGAGCCGAAAAGGTTAATTGGTGTCTATCATACACATAATGATGAATCCTATGTGCCCACAGACGGGACTTTCAGTGTTGAAGGTCAGGGGGGAATTCACCAGGTGGGCAAAGCTTTTGCTGAAACTTTACAGCAAAAAGATGTACAGGTAATTCATGATGAAACACTGCATCTTCCCCACGATCGCGGCGCCTACCGGCGCTCCCGGGTGACCGTGGAAAAGATTTTGGCCAAAGAACCGGATGTGGTTTTTGATATTCACCGGGATGCCGGCCCTGCCCACACTTATGCGGCGGAAGTGGAGGGTGAATGGGTGACACAAGTACACCTGGTGGTGGGGCGGCAAAACCCTAATATGCAGACAGTGCGGCAGTTTGCCCTGGATCTGAAAAATACTGCCGACGGCATGTATCCAAATTTAGTAAAAGGAATTTTCATGGCCCACGGCAATTATAACCAGGACCTGGTACCCACAAGTTTGCTCCTGGAATTCGGCACGGAAAATAATTCGCGCGAAGCAGCTACAGACGGTGCCTCTTTATTCGCTGATGTGGTGGCCTACTATTTCTACGGCCCGGAAACAGAAGAGGGGGAAAGAAAAGAAGCAGCCCCCGGCATTACAGGCAGGCGTGGGCTGCAAGTGAGGGGAAAGGTAAATGTGGCTGCCGCCCGCAATGCATTTTGGCTGCTTGCTGTTACCGCCGTCAGTGCCGCCGCCTTTTATGTGCTTAATACTCCCCTGCATGTCATCCGCGAAAAGCTTACCCCCTGGTTGGCCGAAACAGCGCCCTACACGGAAAAAGGAGACCTGTTTCTGGAGAAAATTGCCGGTTATATACGGAAGGCGGCTCTATTTGTGGCGGCGCAAAGTAAAGTCTTCATCCGCCTGGGGGATGACTTCCTGCAACCTGTGTCAGCAGGAATCGAGCAAATCTTTTCTTTCCTCAAAGAAAACTTATTTTTGCTTTTAGACAGTGGCGACAGGCTTTTAGTTTTTTGGCGCCGGCAACTTAATAACATAATCCAAGGAATCAGGGAAGGGGCGGGGCGGCTTTGGCGGCGAAACAAAATCTAATAAAATTTGCTCCCGTAAATGCACTTTGCGTACAGGCAGTAACAGTATATTTCTCCTTTGTTCTTGGCAAAATACAAGCAAAATCCAACAAAGTAAAGGGTGGGGTTAATGTCTTTAATGCGCTATTTATACAGTCGTGTGGCAGACCAGATGCTGGAAAAACTGGCAGACATGAAAATGGTAAAAGCGCCCATGGCGGTAGATAATTATTCCTTTCTGAAATTTATGGGTATTGCCGAAAAAGCTAAAAACGGTAAACCTTTAAGTGAGCCTCTGGGTTCCACGGTGGACTTTAAAGATTTCCAGGAACTGATGTTTATGCCTGCTTTATTTCCTGTTCCTGACGGTACTGAACTGGATAAAAAAATTATTATCGGCAAAAAAGCAAAAAAACCTTTGGCGCTGCCTGTGCCTTTTATGATTGCCGCCATGGCTTATGGCGCTTCCGTCAGCAAACAAGTTAAATTAGCTTTGGCCAAAGCATCCACAGCCGTGGGCACTGCCGTCAATTCAGGGGAAACAGGCTTTTTAGCTGAAGAAAGAGAAATTGCCCGGCATTATATTGTGCAGTACAACCGTGCCGGCTGGGGTAATGCCCCCGAAGAGCTTAAACAGGCCGATATGATTGAAATTAAAATGGGCCAGGGAGCCAGTGCCGGCGACGGCTTTGTTATGAACCATGAAGTGATCGGGGAGGAATTAAGAACACATTTACAACTGGAAAAAGGGCAGGATGCAGTGATGCCTACCCGTTTTCCCGATATTAACACTAAAGATGATCTGAAACGTAAAGTAGAGGAACTGCGCCAATTGACGGACGGTGTGCCTATTGCCGTTAAAATTGCTGCGGGCAATATTGAAGCCGATTTGGAGATACTGGTGGCAGCCGGCGTTGATGCGGTGGTGCTGGACGGGGCCCAGGGGGAAACTGCCGGCAGCCCGGAAATAATTATTAATAATTTTGGCATCCCTTCTTTATATGCTCTGGTGAGGGCCGTTGCTTTTCTGGAAGCAAAGGGCGTCAAAGATGATGTTTCTCTGATTATGACTGGCGGCTTCAGGGATGCAGCCGATATTTTAAAAGCCATGGCCTTGGGCGCCGATGCCGTGTATCTGGGGTATCCGGTGGATATCGCAGCTGCTTATACACAATTTAACCGCTTGCCACTTGGGGCCAGCCCCACTGATTTATACCTGTATGAAGGCAAACATACTGATTTATTTGATGTGGAAGAAGGGGCTCAATGTGCCGGGAATTTCCTCAAAGCTTTGGCGGAAGAAATTGATATTGCTTTAAGATGTCTGGGTAAAACTTCACTGCAGGAACTGTGTAAAGATGACCTGACGGCAATGACGGAAGAAATGGCCAAAATTACCGGTGTGAAATTAGCTTATGCTGTACAGCCACTGCAAACTGTGTAAGGAGGGTGGTATGTGAAACCGATTTTAAAATGGCAGTATGATCAAATTTTAAAGGAATTAATTTTACTGCAGGAACATCAGACAGATCCTACCTGTCCCTGTACCACGGACGGCCAAATGTGTGTGCGCAAACACTTGCTGGCCATTGAGGCTTATGTGCAGGAAACCATGGCCATGGAAGAAAATGAATATTACAAAGAGAAATTAAAGGAATTGGCTGATCAAGTACAAGAGTATCGCCGGCAGGAGGAAGCGGCATTGCGCAATGAGGCGGAACATGCGGATCTAATTGAGTGGAGCCGGGATTGGCGCAAGACATTTGAAGAATACAGTCTTGTCGGTGAAGAACAACTGGAAATGTAGGGGAAACCATGAAGCTGCCTATAATGACAGTCTTCATGGTTTTATTATTACTGTATTTGTTTTTTTCTGTTAAGGTTCTGCAATTATACTACCTCAATATTACAAATCTTTAGTTTTCCTTAATAAGAAAGGACAATTAAGCACGACATGGTATAATAAAATAAATGGAAAATTAAGTTTAAGTCTGAGTAAGGAGGTAATAGAGTGAATCTTTATCAACGCGCCTTGGCCAGCATTGTCAGAAGAATTCCGAAAACTCTGATTCTACTCATAATTGTGCTAATTCTCGGCAATATTATGCTTTCTTCGCTGCTGATTGTACAGTCTGTTGATGAGACAAAGGAAGCAATGCTCAGGGAACTGCCGCCCATAGTTTCTTTGTCCATGGATTTTCAAAAATACCAGGAACTGCTGGAAGACGGTGTAATGGATATTCCCTGGATCACCTTTGAGGACCTGGAAAATATTGAAAGGGCTGCCGGTGATTATATTAAATCTTATGATTATTCCATGCGTTCTGGACTGCAGACTGATTCACTCCAGCGGGTGGAACAGGAAGGCGGTTTCAGTTTTAGTTTCGGCAGGCAGACATTTAACTGTAACGGTACGCAAATACCGATGTTTACAGCTTTGGAAACCGGAGATGCGGAAATTATTGAGGGGCGTACCTTTACGGAACAGGAACTGGAGCAGGGCAGTCCGGTGGTGATTATGAGTAAAGAACTGGCTGCCGAAAATGATTTGGTTGTGGGCGATACTTTTACCCTGGAATGTGTCATTTCCACTTTTGGAGCCGATTTTCAGGAAATTGTGCTGGACACTATCTACTATGATTTTCAGTTAATCGGCATTATTCAGTACAAAAGCTTGCCGGCACAAGAAGAAAGCAGCGGCGGTATGTTCGGCGGCTTTGATCTGGAACGGGAACGTTTAAATAACCTCATCCTCCCCAATCGCTTTATCCGGGACTATAATACCAAATGGATGGAAGCCATCGGCAACTACTACGGAGGGGGCGGAGGAGGTTTCCAAACTGCAGATTACAATCCTTTAAGCAGTGTGCCTTCATTTAACTACGTTCTTAATTCCTCTGAACAATTCGACCAGTTTGTACGTTTATCTGAAACCGTGTTAAATAACGAATTATACGTTTTTACTTCCCAGGAAGACAACTTCAAAAATGTGGCACAACCCCTTGAATCCATGAGAGGTATTTTGAACTATGTTTTCTACATTACCCTGGGTTCATCCGTTGTTGTTTTGGCACTTGTACTTTTTGCCTTTGCCCGTGACCGGAAAAAAGAAATCGGTATCTATTTGGCGCTGGGTGAACGGAAAGCAAGAATTATTTTACAGTTAATCATGGAAACTGTTGCCGTAGGACTGGTGGGAGCGGCACTTGCTGTGACCAGCAGTACTTACCTGGCTTCTGTAATTTCCCAACTGATGCTGCCGGCCCAGCCGGTGGAAGAAGCGCCTTCATTTATGATGATGGAAAGTGTCTTGGCGAAAATTGATTATGCCAGTATTATGCAAAGCTTCAATATCGGTTTAGACCTGCCAACAATTATTTACTTCTTTATTGCCATTATTCTCACCATCATTGTTGCCCAACTGATTGCTTCTGTTTACATTCTCCGTTTTGATCCCAAGAAGATTATGATGTAAAGGGGGAAATAGCGTGGCCATTTTAACGGTGAAAAATTTAAGCCATCACTACCAGGATGGCGATATGCGGCGTTATGTCTTAAAAGATATTAATGCTGCCTTTGAACAGGGAAAATTTTATGCCATTTTGGGCCAGTCCGGCTCCGGGAAAACTACTTTTTTATCCCTGCTGGGCGCCATGGATACAATTCAGGAAGGAATAATTGAAATTGCCGGCACTTCTTATGCCAAGTATGATGCCAATGCCATCCGCAGGAATTTAATCGGTATGGTTTTTCAAAGCTATAACCTGATTGATTATATGACGGCAGTGGAAAATGTGCTGGTAGCCATGTCCATTACAGAAAGGGAGTTGCCTAAAGATCGCCGGACAGTGGCTTACAATTTGCTGGACTATCTGGGCATTACCAGAACTAAAGCAGACCGGCTGGTAACAAGACTTTCAGGCGGTGAACAGCAGCGGGTGGCCATTGCCAGGGCTTTGGCTACCAATGTGGATATTATTCTGGCTGATGAACCCACCGGTAATGTGGATGAAAGCACGGAAACAGAAATTATTGAAATTTTTAAGATGCTGGCGCACAAACATAATAAATGTGTGGTGGTGGTGACTCATTCACAAACTGTTGCCAATGAAGCCGATGTCATTTTAACGCTGAGAAAAGGGGGATTCACCCAGAATGAGTGATTTCCTAAGCAGTTTTGGCGAAGAAAACTATAAGAATATGCAAAAAGGAAAAATGCAGCCGCCGCCGGAAAAAAAGGAAAGTCCCGCTAAGCAGCCGGAACCTTTGGCGGCAAAAACTCCCGATAATCTTGAGCTGGAGCTGCCCGATAATGCGCGCGAAGAAATATATATTCTTGATCCGGAAAGTGAAAGCCGCCGGAAGAAGCGCAGGATTCTTTTTGCCTTCCTGGCCCTTCTCATTTGTGTTGCTGTCGGTGGCTTTTACTATATGTCAAAAATTGTGCAACTGCCTGACTTTACCGGTGATTACGCCGATAAAGCCGAGGTGTGGGCACTGCAAAACAATGTGTTTGTGAAAACAGAAGAAGCATACAGTGTAGAATATGACCGCGGCATAGTCATGGCCCAGGAGCCGGGAGTGGCGGAAAAAATCAAAAAGGGCAGCGCCATGACTATCACGGTATCTTTAGGTGCCGATCCCAATGAACATATCCCCCTGCCTGATTTCTCCGTCATGACCCTGGAGGAAATTGAAGAATGGAAAGCAGTAAATAAAGCCGACAATGTAGTCATTACCAGAACCTATGACGACACGGTCCCGCCCAACCATGTGATGAAGACAGAATTTCGCGATTCTGCCGTGACAGCGGAAACGTATAAGCGCCGCGACCGGCTTAACATTACAGTTTCCCGCGGGCCAGAAGAGTTTGAAAAAGATATTGAAGTGCCAAATTTCCGGGAGAAGCCGGAACAAGATGCAGTACAGTGGGCAAACTCCAGTGGTGTTGAGCTGACTGTTGAGCACGACTATTCCGACACCGTACCTGCCGGCTATATCAGTTACCAAAGCATTCCCCCCAAAACCATGATTGCCAAAAATGAACCTGTGACTGTGGTAGTTTCCAAAGGAAAAGCAATCTACGTGCCGGATTTTTCCGGTTTGTCGAAGGATGAAGCTTTAGGTGAAGCCGCAGCGGCCGGGGTTAATCTGTTTACAATCGAGCGCTATCATAATACTTTGGAAGCAGGCCGGTTCATCGAACAGTCGGTGGCGCCGGGAACACTACTTAAAGACGGGCGCAACACCATAGTGGTTTATTATTCAGTGGGCCTGCCTTATATTCCTGATCTGGAAGGACGCCAGGAAAATGATGCCAAACAAATTTTCGCCGCCCTTAATGAAAAAAAGGCAGATATCAAATATGAAATTGAATATGTTTATGACAAAGAAGTTCCCAAGGGAACGGTGCTCTTTAATTCACCTGCCAATACAACTGTACCGGTAGGTTCTACGGTGACAGTTACAGTCAGTAAAGGCAGCAAAGTTATTATCGGCAACTATGTAAACAAAAATTATCAGTCCCAGCCGGTGGCGACAGAGCTGCAGAAATTGCGAAATGAAGGCCTGAAAATCAGCTACCGCTACGTGGATTCATCTGTGGAGGACGAGACCGTCTCAGAAGATACACCTATGCATGAGCTGCCTTACCCGTCCTATTTGCGGGAAAGCGGAACTATTGTATCCCAGTCTATCCCGCCGGGATCAGAAATAGATGCGGCAGATCATATCCTGGTGTTGGAAATTGCCCGCTAGCGATCAGGCAAAAAAGTAAAGGAAGCAGCAAGCATGCGTGGCTTGCTGCTTCCTTTTGGGCAAAAACATTATGCTGTTAAAAACATTAATTAGTAACGTTTTTCTTCTGTGCCCCGTCACTTGAGTCGATATAGAAATTATCTTTATAAATTAAGTCAGAGATTTTTACGATTTCATAGCCGGCATCATGTACATACTTAATAATTTCCGGCAGGGCGGCGGCCGTATGGGTGCCGTTATTATGGAAAAGTACAATGGCACCAGGGTGTAGTTGGCTGGTGACGCGCGTAAAAATTTGCTCTTTGGTGAGATCCTTCCAATCCAGACTGTCAATACTCCATTGAATGGTGTAATAATTTAATTCTGTAGCCGCTTCAACGACTTTATTGCTGTATTCGCCAAAGGGAGGGCGAAAAAGGACAGGATCCTGGCCGGTTAATTCTTTTAAGGCAGTATGCACCTGCCTTAATTCTTTTTTAATGGCTTCCTTATCCAAAGAGTTCAGGTGGGGGTGGGTGGCTGTGTGGTTGCCTACTTCATGCCCGTCGGCGGCAATTTGTTTCACTAAATCGGGGTGTTTATCAATCCAAAAGCCGGTAAGAAAGAAAGTTGTTTTTAAATTATGCTCTCGCAAAGTTGCCAAAATTTGCGGTGTATATTCTGCGCCCCAGGAGGCATCAAAAGAAATGGCGATTTTCATTTCCGGAGTATCTACATAATATATAGGTACCAGGCGTTTTCCTCCTGCAGTGGCACTGATGTCCGCCCCAAAGAACCTGTAGACGCCGGCAACAGCCAGCAAAAACAGGAGTAGTAAAAAGATTGCTTTTCTCCTTTTTGTTATCACCAGACTGAAAAACACACGCAAAACCTCCTTGTTTGCGGCGCTGAAAAAAGACAAATCCTTGTTATATGGGTATGCATTTTTTGGCAGTATATGCGTGAGAAAAAATAATCTTGGGCAAAAACGGCGTTTATGGTCGGACTTATGGATTAAAGCAGGAATTTAAGGGCCGGTTGTTGAATTTTTCAGTTTTAAATGCTAATTTTTGTGGGATAAGTAAGGAGGTTTTGGTTTGTACTGGAATCGCGAAGCAGAATGTATGTCCAGAGAGCGTCTGCAAGAGCTGCAGTTAAAGCGGTTGCGGGAAACTGTGGAGCGGGTTTATAACTATGTCCCGCATTATCGCCGCGCTTTTCAGGACATAGGCATTGAACCTGAAGATATACGCAGTTTGGACGATTTGCAAAAACTGCCTTTTACTAACAAACAGGATTTTCGGGATACATATCCCTTTGGTTTATTTGCTGTGGCGAAAAATGAAATTGTGCGCTTTCATTCATCTTCCGGCACCACCGGAAAACCTACAGTAGTAGGGTATACTAAAGGAGATGTGGCCACCTGGGCGGAATTAATGGCCAGGTCCCTGGTCTGTGCCGGTGCCACACGTAATTCTGTAGTGCAAAACGCATACGGTTACGGACTTTTCACCGGGGGTTTAGGCGTTCATTACGGGGCAGAATTGCTGGGAGCCGCCGTAATTCCTATTTCCGGCGGTAATACCAAACGCCAGGTTATGATCATGAAAGATTTGGGTACCGATATTTTAACCTGTACACCCAGTTATGCCCTTTATATTGCGGAAGTGATGGCGGAAATGGGTTTGTCACCGGCGGATTTTAACTTAAAAGCAGGAATTTTCGGTGCCGAGCCCTGGTCGGAAAATATGCGGCAGCAAATTGAAGAAAAGTTGCAGATTAACGCACTGGATATTTATGGGCTCAGTGAAATTATCGGCCCTGGTGTAGCCATGGAGTGCTGTGAAAAAGACGGGCTCCATGTTTTTGAAGATCATTTTATTGCTGAAGTAATTGATCCGGCTACAGGAGAGGTACTGCCCTACGGTGAAACCGGGGAATTGGTCCTGACAACCATTACTAAAGAAGCTTTGCCGGTTATCCGCTACCGCACACGCGACCTGACAAAACTAAATCCGGAGCTTTGCCTCTGCGGCCGCACCCATGTCCGCATCAGTAAAATTACCGGCCGCACTGATGATATGATAATTGTACGCGGGGTTAATGTTTTCCCCACCCAGGTAGAAAGCGTGCTGCTGGAAATCGGCGAAACAGAGCCGCATTACCAGTTAATTGTTACCCGTGAAGGCAGCCTCGATATGCTGGAAATTCAGGTGGAAGTATCTGAAGCCATGTTTTCTGATGAAGTTAAACGGTTAGAGGAGCTTGAACATAAAATTCATGACAAAATTAATTCAATCCTTGGTGTCAGTGCCAAAATCCGTCTGGTTGAACCGAAAACTATACCGCGTAGTGAAGGAAAAGCCAGAAGGGTAATAGATAAACGTCAGATTTAGGGGGATCAAAAAATGTCAAAACAACTGCATAGGGAACAAATTATGCAAATAAAGCCGTATGTTCCCGGCAAACCTGTGGAGGAAGTGGAAAGGGAGCTTGGCATCACCGACGTGATTAAACTGGCTTCCAATGAAAACCCGTTGGGACCGGCACCGTCAGCCGTTTCTACCCTGCAAAAACAGGCAGCAAGCGTTTCTCTCTATCCGGATGGTAATTGCTATTATTTAAAGGAAGCATTGTCGCAGCATTTGGGGGTCAGTCCAGCTCATTTAATTGTCGGTAACGGCTCCGACGAAATTATTGAACTGATTGCCAAAGCTTTCCTTAATGAAGGGGAAGAAACCATTGTGGCCGACCCAACTTTTTCCGAATATGATTTTGCCACCAAAATTATGGGCGGGCGCACCATTGTGGTGCCTACTAAAGATTTAACTCATGATTTGGAAGCAATGCTGGCAGCTGTAACAGATAAGACTAAACTTGTTTTTATCTGCAATCCTAACAATCCTACCGGCACTTTAGTGGACAAGGCGTCTGTAGACGCTTTCCTGGA
>JAAYSO010000069.1 GCA_012523945.1 Bacillota bacterium | reverse complement strand
GGCGCCGCTGGAGCACGTGCTGCCGGCTGCCTGTGCCATTGAAATGATCCACACCTACTCTTTAATACATGATGACCTGCCGGCACTGGATGACGACGATTACCGGCGGGGCCGGCTTTCTAACCATAAGGTTTTCGGTGAAGCCATGGCTATTTTAGCCGGTGATGCACTGCTGACTTGTGCCTTTGAAACTTTGGCCGGGGAAGCGCCCAAGTACCTGCCTTTAGCAACAGTCGTGGCTTTGCAGCAAGAAATCTCCCGTGCTGCCGGCACTGCCGGTATGATTGGTGGGCAGGTAGTGGATATTTTGTCTGAAGGTAAACCGGTTGAGGCCAAAACACTGGAATATATTCACCGTCATAAAACGGGCGCTTTAATTACCTGCTGTATCCGCTGCGGTGCTAAAATCGGACAAGCTTCCGCAAAAGAGCTGGAGCTGCTTTCCTCTTACGGTGAAAAAATCGGCCTTGCTTTTCAAATAATTGATGATATCCTGGACCTCACCGGAGATGAAGCTGCATTAGGTAAAAAAACCGGTTCAGACGTCCAAAAGCAGAAAGCAACCTACCCGGCCTTGTATGGTTTAGAAGCAGCCCGTAAGCAGGCGGAGAAACTTTTGGCCGAAGCCGATGCCTGCCTGGAACCTTTCGGTGCTGCTGCCGCCGGCTTAAAAGAGCTTGCGCAAATGCTTGTTAACCGCACCCACTAAATATAAATATAGGAAGTCAGGTGTTGAGAAGAAGAAAAATAAAGTGAGCGCTAGCAGGGCAAGGTGCGGGGATAAGCTGCAGTTGCCATTGGCTTTAAACTCCGGCTACAAGCTTTTTAGCAGGATAGGCGTTGTTGTCGGGTGTGACAGAATATGTTAAAATGTTGTTGGAATCCGTAGGTGGCGCAGTATTCTAGTCGGTACGGTCGTTTCCGAAGACGGGCCTAAAAATCCGTAAAGGGCACATCGATGAAGTTCCTGGTGCTGGCCGCTGACGCCCAGTCGGGGGCTGGTGCTGGGAGTTAAGGAGTTGGGGCGATCCGCAAAGGCATGCGGGCGTTGACCCTAGCTCCGTGGAGACCCAAGTTTGTGGTGAATTACCGTAGTAGGTAAATGACTACGGCTTGGGAAGAACCTGTATGCGGTTCGCGCTGTGTACAGTGTAGCCTGCCTTGAGTGGGGGCGGCAGAGTACCTGCATCTAGTTTGTCTTGGTATGAAACCGTTTCTGCAAAAGAGGCTAGGAAGCGGTCCCGTATTGTTGAGGAAAACTCCTAGACTGTTCTTACAGAGAGGCTCGTCAGGGATTAAAGTACGGTCTCAGTGGCAATCCAGCATCATTGTTGGCGACACAGTGAAATTAGTCTTAAATGGAAACGGCCCGGCACGGTGACGGTCGGGTGACTAATTGGGAAAACCGGCTGGACCTTAAGCCGTAACGTTTATCTGGCGGGTTGCTCACCTACGGTTTTATGGTATAATTTAGACACTGGAAACGAAGGAAGAGTTTGGGGCAAACTCTTTTCTTTTATCTGTACAAATGATGCCACCGAGGTGTATTGAATGGCGAAAAAACCAAAAGTCCGGAATCAGCAACGCTGGGTGGCAACTATTACTTTCTGGACTTTTGTCCTTTCCCTACTGATGAGCCTGGGCTCTCAGGCAATTTTTTTTAGTATAAATTCAATAATTTTAGCGTTGATTGTTTTATTATTTATAATTTTTATCGGCATAATATTTGATATGATTGGTATTGCCGCGGCGGCGGCGGAAGAAGCGCCTTTTTTGGCCAAAGCCGCCAAAAAAACACCCGGAGCCCGGGAAGCTTTATATATTGTGCGCAATGCCGACCGTTTCTCTAATTTTTGTAATGATGTCGTTGGTGATATTGCCGGTGTCGTCAGTGGGACACTGGGAGCATTATTAGTGATAAGCCTGGTGACAAGCGGTTTTTTCCGCGATAATACAGTGATCAGTATTGTAGTTACCGGCTTAATTTCTGCCCTGACAGTAGGCGGAAAAGCCCTGGGTAAAACTTATGCCATCGAAAAATCCACCGAGATTGTCTTGGGTTTTGCCTATGTTTTACTGAAAATAGAAGCGCTTTTGCCGAAAAAAATCTTTTTCGGGCAAGCCCTTCCTCCCAGGCGAAAGTGAGGTTACAGCATGTACAAATGGTTGCCGGTAATTAAAGAACCGGCAGATCTCAAAAAGTTAAACACAAAAGAGTTGCAGGAACTGGCCTGTGAAATCAGGTCCTTTTTAGTGGAAAAAGTCTCAAAAACAGGGGGGCATCTGGCGCCAAATTTGGGAGTTGTGGAGCTGACTATAGCCATTCATCGCGTTTTTAACAGTCCCCGCGACCAGATTATCTGGGATGTGGGTCATCAATCTTATGTGCATAAAATCTTAACCGGACGCGCCGGTCTTTTTGATACATTACGCCAGTTTGGCGGTTTAAGCGGTTTTCCCAAGCTGAAGGAAAGCCCACATGATGTTTTTCAGACCGGGCACAGTTCAACTTCCATCTCTGCCGCTTTAGGTCTGGCGCAAGCCCGTGATCTTTTACAGGAAGATCATTTTGTGGTGGCTGTAATCGGTGACGGTGCCATGGGTGGAGGCATGGCTTTTGAAGCTTTAAATCATGCCGGCGATATGGGAACAGATTTAATTGTGATTCTCAATGATAATGAAATGTCTATTTCCCAGAATGTGGGCGGGTTGGCTGCTTATTTGGAGCGTATCCGCACAGACCCGAAATATTCCCGTTTAAAGGAAGACATAGAGGAAATCCTGCGTAAAATCCCCGCCATCGGCGGTAAAGTAATTAAGTCCGTAGAACGCGTTAAAGATGCGGTGAAAACATTAATTGTCCCCGGGATGCTTTTTGAAGAATTAGGTTTTACCTACTTGGGACCGGTGGACGGTCATAATTTACAGAAACTACAAAAAACACTGATCGGGGCAAAACATCTAAAGGGGCCCATTCTTGTGCATGTGCTGACGAAAAAAGGTAAAGGCTATGATTTTGCTGAATTGCAGCCGGATTTTTATCACGGTGTAGGGCCCTTTGATCCTTTAAATCCACCCGAGCCCGGGAAACGCAATTTTCCTCCTTCTTATACTGAAGTTTTCAGCGATACTTTACTGGCCCTGGCAAAGGATAATGAGAAGATTGTAGCCATTACGGCGGCCATGGCTGACGGGACAGGCCTTGATGCTTTTGCGCAGCAATATCCCGCACGCTTTTTTGATGTGGGTATTGCCGAACAGCATGCTGTTACTTTTGCCGCCGGCCTGGCACGAAAAAATTTTCATCCTGTGGTGGCAATTTATTCAACATTTTTACAGCGTGCTTATGATCAGATTGTACATGATGTCTGTATGCAAAACCTGCCTGTTTTATTTGCTTTAGACCGGGCAGGTATTGTGGGCGAAGACGGTGAGACGCATCATGGTGTTTTCGACCTGGCATATTTACGCCATATTCCAAATTTGACGGTGCTGGCACCGCGTGATGAAAATATGCTGCAGCATGCTTTGCTGACAGGCTTAAGTCATGAGGGTCCGGTAGCAGTCCGTTATCCCCGCGGCAAAGGTCTGGGCGTTAAGCTGGAACGGCCGCGCAGATTGCCCTGGGGGCAGGGCGAGGAGCTGCGTTCAGGTAAAGATATAACCATTTTGGCGGTGGGTTCCATGGTGGATTTGGCTTTAAAGGCAGCAGAACAGTTAGAAAAGCAAAATCTGTCTGTTGCGGTCATTGATCCTGTTTTTATCAAACCGCTGGATGATAAATTAATTTCCCGTGCCGCCTTAAACAGCCGTTTCGGTTTACTCACCGTAGAAGAACATACCCTGGCGGGGGGATTTGGTTCTGCTGTACTGGAATATCTGGAAATGAGCGGCCATGGTGATGTCAGCGTCAGGCGTTTAGGCATCGGTGATCACTATGTGGAGCACGGGGCCAGGGATGTGCTGTTGGCACATTTGGGCTTAACCGTGGAGCAGATTGTACAAGCCTGTTTGGAAATGGCCGGAAGAGGGAAGGTTGTATCATGGCGCCAGAGCGGAAACGAATAGATTTATTACTGGCAGAGAAAGGACTTTTCCCCAGCCGCTCTGCAGCCCGGGCAGCGGTGATGGCTGGGCTGGTTTATGTCGACGGCCAAAAGGTAGAAAAGCCGGGGACACAAGTTTCCTCCCGGGCTGCCCTGGAAATTAAAGAGCTGCCCCGTTATGTTTCCCGCGGCGGTTTAAAGTTAGAAAAGGCTCTGCGGGAATTTGCCATTGATTTAACCGGCAGGGTGGCCATTGATGTAGGTGCTTCCACAGGCGGTTTTACCGACTGTATGCTGCAGCACGGGGCGCAAAAAGTCTACAGCATTGATGTGGGGTATGGTCAATTTGACTGGCGCCTGCGCCAGGATGAGCGGGTTGTGCTGATGGAGCGGACAAATATCCGCTATTTGCCGCCGGAAGCCATAAAGGAACCGGTACATTTTGCCGCCATTGATGTCTCTTTTATTTCCCTGGAATTGGTGCTGCCGGTTATACAAAAACTCGTGGTGCCGGAAGTAGTAACTTTGGTAAAGCCGCAATTTGAAATCGGTAAAGGACGCGTGGGCAAAAAAGGCGTGGTCAGAGATCCCAAGGACCACCTTGAAGTGCTGCAGAAAGTGGCCGGTATAGCTATGGACTTGGGTTATGTGGCTGTTAATGTTACCTATTCGCCCATCCGCGGCCCGCAAGGTAATATTGAATACTTGCTTCACCTTTTGCAAGATCCTCCCACACCCGCAAAAAATTTAGATTTTGCGCAAATTATAGCTTTGGCACAGCAAAATTTAACTGAAAAAGGAGACCTGCCTTAAAATGACGAATTAAAACTTAGGCAGGTGGTTTTATATGTCTGTTAAAGATTGGATCCTGCTGGGTGTTCTGCTTGGTGCTGCTTTGTGGTGGTGGCTCAAACAGCAGCGGCAAAGAATTAAAGGTAAAAAGATAGGATCTGTGCATAAAAAAGCCGTGCAGCTGTTGGAAGCAGCCGGTTATGAAGTGCTGGAAGCCAAACCAACGGTTAATGTGCGCATGGAGATAGATGGACAGACCTATCCTTTTGCAATAAAAGGTGATTTGTTGGTGAAACG
>JAAYSO010000008.1 GCA_012523945.1 Bacillota bacterium | reverse complement strand
GCTGCTCTTTCGTATTCTGTCTCTGAAAGCAGTGCCAGCTGCGAACCAAGACCGGCCGCGTTACCAACCATGGTAATACGATCTTCCAGCTCCCTGGGAATGAGGCCGATGGCACAAGCACTATGCGGGTTTAAATAGTTGCCGAAGGCTCCTGCCAATTGCACTTCCGTAATATCTTCCACTTCTAGCCCATAGTTTTGCATTAAAATCCGGATGCCGGTGGCGATGGCGCCTTTGGCCAACTGCAATTCCCTGATGTCTTTTTGGGAAACATAAATGGGACGATTTTCTTTACTGTTTACTTCACCGGCCAGTAAAAAGGCGGGACTGCCGTTAATCTCCACCAGCCGGTCTTTTAATTTCTGTCCCAGAGGATGTGTTACTTCCTCGGGTTTTTTCAAACGCCCGCGTGCATCTATCAGTCCCATCTCCAGCAATCCGGCTACAGTATCCAACAAGGCCGAACCACAGATACCAAGCGGTGCCACATCATCAATTACGGAAAAACTAAATTCATCTTCAAAAGTAACATGGTCGATGGCACCGGAGGCGCCGCGCATGCCACAGCTGATCTGTGCCCCTTCAAAGGCCGGCCCGGCAGCGGTGGAACAAGCTAAAATCTTATCTTTATTGCCAAGGGCCATTTCACCGTTGGTGCCGATATCTACAATCAGCTTAATTTCTTCACTTTGGTCAAGCCCTGTTGCCAGCAATACCCCCACAGTATCGGCCCCGACAAAACCGGCAATATTAGGCAGGACAAAAACTTTACCTGCCGGATTTATGACCAGATTGAGATCAGCCGGGTCAATCACCAGGGGATCAGTGATGACAGGAACATAGGGTGCCAAAGCCACATCCCTGGGGTTAACACCAATAAAAAGATGATGCATGCAAGTATTGCCCACAATGGAGACAGCATAAACATCATCGCGGGAAACGCCTGCCTTTTTGACGGCCTCACCGATTAAATCATTGACGGCCCGGGTAACAACACGATGGAGTTCTTTTAAACCATTAGGATCCTGATTGGCATGTGTGATTCTGGAGATCACATCGGCACCAAATTGCGTTTGCGGGTTTAAAGTGGAAGCTACACTTAATTCTTTACCGGTGTAAAGATCCATCAGGTAACCGGCAATGGTGGTAGTACCAATATCGAAAGCCATGCCCAGCAGCTTTTCCGAAGTATTGCCCGGTTCTAAACCGCGAATTTCATCTTTGTAGAGTACGGCGGTTATTTTATGCTCACTATTTTGCAAGACGTCAGGAATCCGGCGCAATACAGTAACACGAGCTTTTGTGGCCTCATGCTGATCTCCTTGCGCGGCAAGATGATCTTTGATGCGCTGCCAGGCGGTACGCAGATCATAGATGGATGCCTTATCCACTTCTACATACCTTTTAATTATATGGGGTTCAACCTTGGCCGTTCTGTTTAGGGACGAAAGTAATATCCGATGGCTAATATTTTTATCCGATAAGAATTCAACTTCCAGATCATTTGTTACTCTTGTTACACAGGCTAAGCGGACCCCTGCCGCCAATTCTTCCTCTGTTAAGGCTCTTTTATCTTCTGCCTGGGGTTCATTAGCGCCGGCAACAATACGGATTTTACATTTTCCACAACGTCCTCTGCCCCCGCAGGGAAAATCAAAATTAATCCCTGCATTATTCATCACTTCTTTAAGGGTAGCCTGGGCAGGTGCTTCAACTGTAGTACCACCGGAAAATGATACTTTATATTTTGTCATCTACATCACCTTTCCACTTTAGTTCGCTGCCAAAATAAATGCAGCATAGATGTATTATTGGTTTATCCCTTTTAGTTTTATATAATCACCGCGATAGGAAGTTATCCCTAACCCCATAGGTTTATTGTCTTTGTCGTACAATTTTTGCTCCACCACAAGCAGTGGCAGTTCATCATAAATATTTAAATAGTACTTCATTTCGTCATCAGGCGCTTGCGCATAAATAATGATTTCTTTTTTCAGACCATAGATGGGAGTAGTTTTTGCCAACATTTCAGGAAAAGTGGCATGCTGAATTTCTTTTTCCACAATAGGCATTCCCCGTTGGTACAAGAGATATTTTACATCGTACGCCACTGGATTTCCTTCAGTAAAAAAGAGTCGTTTAATTCTAATTAAATTTTTTCGTTTTGTGACCTGTAAACTATTAGCCAGCTCATCATCAGGCATAATAATGTTAACTTCTAATAATTGTGTTTTATCTACTATATTAATGGTATTGCTCATTTCATCGTAATTAATGATATACTTGGTCAAATCCGGTTGCTTCACAAAATTACCTTTACCCGGAATGGAGTAAATATAGCCTTCCCTTGCCAAGATAGCCAGCCCTTTACGCACAGTCATGCGGCTGGCGCTGAAAGTTTTGCATAAAGTGTTTTCCGAATCAATGGCATCCCCCGGTTTTAACTGACCACTATTAATTTTTTCTTTAATCGCTTCAACTATTTGAGTGTATACCGGTATAGACATACGCTACTCTTCTCCCTGCTTTGCTGATTTCATCCACTGCAAACAGAGTTTTACACCGTCAAAGGCATCATTGGAATACGCATCTGCCCCGATAAAACGGCATGACTCTTCAGTGAGATGTCCCCCGCCCACAATCACCTTGACTGAATCACGGATTTCTGCTTCCTTCAGCGCTTCAACCACCTCTTTCATGGCATCAACAGTATAGGTTAAAACGCCGCTCATACCTACGATATCCGGCTTATGCTCGAGTGTTTTGCGGACAAATTTTTCCGCAGGAACATCAACACCAAGATCAATAACTTCGAAATTATTTGTTTCCATTAAGCCGCGAAAAATATCTTTACCAATGTCATGTAAATCCCCATGGACTGTTCCCAAAACAAGTTTGCCAATTTTCTTTTTATTTTTTGCATAAAATAATTTCTGGATCGGCTGAAGTCCCAGTACTCCTTTGAAGATCAGGCCGGCCATAATTAAATCGGCAATAAAATAGGTTTTCTCTTCATAAAGTTGCCCTACTTTTTGCATGCCTTTATTTACGGCCTCCAGTAAAGCCAAGGGTTCCATGCCTTCGTCCAAAGCCTTTTCAGCCAGGTGCAGTGCTTCCTCTTCTTCCAGCTCGGCCACAGCATTAACAAGTCTTAGCTCCAGCTCTTTAAAATCAGGCATCTATACAACCACCCTCCCCGTCAGGAAATTATTAATAGATTATTAACAAGTCGCCTATATATAAATTGAGAGGCTTGTTGCAGCCTCTCAATCCTGCCGGTAAATTTTGATATAAACATTTCATTGCCTTGAAATGCTGCTATATTGCTTCAGATACCCGTAAAAGGGCAATCAACAAGCCGAAGTTTCTTTAAATTTTACTGAACCCAGCTTTGACAGATTTTTACTCCCTCGGCAGCATTAGTGGTAAAAGCATCGGCACCAATCTGTTCACATGCTTCTTTTGTCACAGGGTTACCGCCAATAATAACTTTAATGTTGTCACGAATACCTGCTGCCTTAAAGGCATCTACTGTGTCTTTCATGGATTCTAAGGCAAGGGTTAAAACACCGCTCATGCCCACGATCTCGGGGTTGACTTCTTTTACTTTATTTACAAAAGCCTCGGCAGGCTGATCAATGCCGATATCATGCACTTCAAAACCGGCTGCTTCTGCCATACTCCGGAAAATATTTTTTCCGATATCATGCAGGTCTCCGGCCACAGTACCTAAAACAATGGTGCCGATTTTTTCCGAGCTTACCTGGCCCAGAACCGGTTTTAAAATTTCAATGGCATTAGTCAGTAATTCACCGGCAAAAATTAAGTCGCCGACAAAATATTCACCCTGCTCAAAGAGATCACCCACAATAGCCATTCCGCTTTGACAGGCAGCCACAGCTTTTTGAGCCTCTTCGTGCGAAGGGTTCTCTGCCACAAAGGCTTCCAATTTACTCATTACATCTTCTTCGTCCAAGTCGCCCACAGCTTTGGTTAGAGCTTCATAATCTAACATGTTTTTCGCTCCTTTTCCTTATTTTTTCTTCTTACGATCTTCCAATTTAGGGCCAATAATTCCTTTACGATAAGCATTGGAGAAATTGCGGCAATAACGATCGCGTCCAAGCAACGCCTGTGTTGCCAAGAGCGTGGTCATCATATCCCTGTTCAGGGGATCCATAATGGCGGAATCCATGCCGGCATAAATAGCCAGGGCAAAGAAGTGCTGGTTAATGACACGTCGCAAAGGCATGCTGAAAGAAATATTGCTCAGGCCGGATGTTACTTTAATGGTGGGATAAAGTTCTTTGACCTGTTTCATAGTTTCCAGGAATTTAATCAAGGATTGGTTATCTGCAGAAAGTGCCATTACCAAAGGATCGATATGAATTCTGTCCGGTGTAATATCGTACTTGGCGGCTTCCTCCACCATTTGCCGGGCAATATTTACGCGTGTTTCCACGTCGGAAGGAATACCTTTATTATCGCAGGTAAGTGCAATAACCTGCCACTCTGTCCCCTTCATGAGCGGATAAATAACTTCCATTTTGTCGCCCTCGGCTGAAACAGAATTAATGATGCCGGGCTTTTTCGCATGTTTAAGTACTTTTTCAATCATTCTGGCGTTGGGGCTATCGATACAAAGCGGGGTATCCACCGCATCCTGTACGATATCCATTAACCAAATCAAAGTTTCTTCTTCCAGTTCAGGAGCAACACTGGCACAAACATCAATATAATGGGCGCCGGCTTCAGCTTGCTTTACAGCCAATTCGCGAATATAGGCATCATCTTTTTCTGCAATGGCTTTGCCGACTCGAGGGATAGTCCCGTTAATTTTTTCCCCAATAATAATCATCTAAGTTCCTCCTTTTTACAGTCCCTGACATCTGCTCTTCCTTACTATGTACCGTTTCACACGGTTTTCAACGAAACACTGCATACTTATTGTAGTAGGTTTGGTAAGCTTTATTAAAAGCGTACCCGTTTTTGCAAACATCATGCAACATTATCAAGAAATCTACACAAAAATCTTCTTGACTATACATGTATTGAACCTTAACTTCAATATAACATTAGCAGGCGCAGGCTGTCAACAAAAGGCAGAGAGAGTTTTAGAGATTTTCTTTTGCGATAGGCAAGACTTCATTCAGACTACCTGTACGGTAACCTTGCAAATCAACAGTAACATATGTGTACCCGAGAGTTTTTAAATAATTATTGATCTTATCAGCTTCATTGATGATACGCTGTAACTCTTGCGGCAGAATTTCAATGCGGGCCAGGGTACCATGCATGCGCACACGCAACTGGGTAAACCCCAGTTTCCTTAAATATTCTTCCGCCTTGTCCGTCATTTGCAGCTTCTCTTTTGTAATCCGCTCATGATAAGGAATTCTGGAAGCCAGGCAGGCCAGGGAAGGTTTATCCCAGGTGGGCAAATTATACATTTTTGCCAGCTCTCTGATTTCACTTTTCGTAAGTCCTGCTTCCTGTAAAGGACTTCTTACCCCTTGCTCTTTGGCTGCCAATTGCCCGGGACGGTAGTCAGACACATCATCCGCATTGGAACCGTCAAAAATACAGGGCAAATTGTGGCTGTTAGCTATTTCCTTTAAGCCGGCAATTAGTTCCTGCTTGCAATAATAACAGCGCTCGGGTGGGTTTGCTAAAACTTGTTCCTTAGTTTCCAAGTCCAGATGAATCAGCAAATGGACAAAACCCAGCTCTTTCGCCAGCCCGACTGCTGCTTCCGTCTCACTTTCCCCAAAGAAAATAGAAGCAGCAGTAACCATCAAAGCCTTTTCACCCAGCACATCATGGGCTACTTTAGCCAGCAGGGTGCTGTCCACGCCGCCGGAATAAGCAATCACTGCACCACCGCTTGCTGCAAGTATGTTTTTTACTGTCTCCAATTTCTCCGTTAAAGAAGTCATAACCGCACCCTTTGTTCTTTTCTTTCACAAACGATAAAGACGGGGAAAGGGTCGACTATGCAGTCAACCCTTCGCCAACAGTCAATTATTATCTTACTATTTTTTTTAAGTAATTAGTTTACTAGGTTATACTAACAGGAACATAACGAAACCAAACATGGCTTCTTCATATCCCTGCAGGCGACCTGCAATGGCATTTGCCGTTTGTTCGTCTACAGCAGAGTCCTCTTTCAGTTCTTCTTCCCAGACTTTATAGTAATCGGATTTGAAAGTCATACAAAACCCTCCTTTAGTAGTTGGCATTATGGCCGACATAATCCAGAACGGCTTTGATGTTTTCGGGGTTCGCACTGCCTAATGTCAGTGGCGACTTGTCAAAGTTGAAGTAGTATCTGCCGCCTGGTGCCAGGATATCAAGTAATTCTTTGGCTTTATCCACACATTGCTCTTTAGTTCCTGTATGCAGCAGTGTGACAGGATAGAAACCGGTAATAATATGTTTTTTGCCAACTTTTTCTTTTGCCAGTTTGGGATCACCTTTTTCAAACCACAGGACGCAGTTTTCAGGCAGCTCGGCAAAATGATCCAGGAAGCGCATCATATCTTGCTCCATAAAGATCAGAACGGTTAAGCCGGCCTTGGCAAATGTTTCAACAACTTGGCTAAATGTGGGCCAGTAGAGACGCTCAAAATCTTTCATGCGCATAAAGGGCGGCATATGCAACGGCATAAAGACACCTGTATTCGGACCCGGTTCGCTGGCGGGCATACCCATTTTAATTAAAAGCGGTGTAACTGCTTTTACTGCAGCTTCAACCTTATCGGGGATTCTGCGCACATCAAGACTGATGTTTTTGAAGCCTCTGAACTGGTCTGCCACAAAGTCAAACGGTGCAGAAGGTGCAGCAGTAAACAGGTTGGCATTGGCATAACCGTACTTGGCGCTCAACTCAGCAGTAACGGCACCGATGGTACCAAACTCTTCACTAAAGATGGTAAATGCTTTGGCCATAGTCATAGATCTGGTTACCGGATCGGCATTTAAATTGTCATAAAGTCTCGGCAGCACTTTCTCCATAATGCAGTTGAAGGGGTTTTCAATCAAATCATCATACTCATCCACATGAAGTCCTTCAACTTCCGGATGCTGCATAAAGCCACCGGAGCCTACAATCCAGTTTTTGGCACCTAAAGTCCTATACAGGGCAGGGAACCGCAAATGGATGACAGGAAAATAATCCGCATAAAAATCCTGACAAATCTTATCACAGACAGTCTTAAAGTTCGCAGTATTCCAAGGTGCAGTCTTCAGATCTAAACCGGCATATTCAACAGAAAACTCATACGTTAAAGCGGATATTACCGGTACTCTTTTGGGAATTCGCCCCTCCAGGACATCATTAATAATTTGTGTTCTTTCCTGAGCTAATGTTGCTGCATCACTCATATTTTCCACCCACCTTTAATATATTTTTTCATTATTGCCGCAGTAGTGATTGAAAACTTACTGCTTGTACCTTATTCTTTCTTATCAGGATACCCAGCCGCAAAGCTTTCATACCATTACTGCCGGCAACAAAATTAAGTATCTATAGAGCAAAATACTGCCTTACCCTTCCTAAAATGAAGTTTGAGTTACTGAAAGTGCAAATTGTAACAATACCTTAGGTAAGGATAATTACATACAATAAAAGTATATCATTGTCTGAGTTTTGTGTAAATATAGTATATCAGATAATGTTTTCCTTTGCCATGTCTATTTTTTCACACCTGACGGCATGGCACTAGGAAAAAGAGCGAATTAATTCTTTTACGGCTTTTTCAACTTCCTGGGGAGTTTTTGCCCCCATAATCTCCCTGGCAACCTTTTCAAAAACCTGGCGATTGTTGTTGTTTTTATTTTCCACTGATGTTGCCTCCTTCCGGAAAAGATTATTTATAGACACCGTACTCGCGCACAAATTCCGTTACGGCTTTAAGATTTTCCGCTTTACCGTCCGAGGCGGAAATCATGGCTTTGTTGGTGGAAAAAGCAAAACCACCGCCGGGGGCCAGATCATCAATCAGGCCTTTACAAATATCTATGCATTCTTCGGGTGTGCAGAAATTTAAGGCCTGCGTGGTAATGCCGCCCTGGATCGCCATGGTATCGCCTAATTTTTTCTTTACCAGGCGCAAATCATCATCTTCAAACACGCCCACAATGCGATTTTTCGGCAGCTCCTGCAAATAATCAAAAAGATGGTCATATTTTCTCTCAAAGGCACATTTTACACTATGTCCCCTTGCCACCAGTTCATCGATCAGTTTTTTATATGAAGGCCAATAAACTTTTTCGAAATCCCTGGGATTTAAGAAAGTGGGCAGATGCATGGGAATCAAAATTGATTTTCCCGGTTCAGGCTTAATCTTTTCCACTTCGTCCAGTGCGTAATTAACAAGGACCATTCCGGCTTCCCGCACCACTTCAGGCCGGCGCTTAATATCACGCATAATCCCGTGAAAATCGCGCAAATAATCTAAAATAAAATCAACAGGTGCCAGAATCAAACCGGCAATAGTATTATGAAGGCCAAATTCATTTTCGGCAATTTCATCATGCTTTTGCATCTGTTTGGCAATAAGGCCGCGAACGGCAAAAATTTCTTTTATCCCGGCAAATTTTGTCTCAAAGTCAACATCGTGGGCAAAAAGTTTATACCTGCGGGGATAAATTTTGTTCAGCAGAAATTCATACGGGTCGGCAATTAATTCCGGGTATTCTTCCGGTTCCATGACGGCAATTGCTCCCGGATTTGTCTGGTGTAACCCTTCTTCTGTAAAAGTAAAAGTGCCGCCACCTAAGATTGCAAACAGTTCCGGCCGGTACGCCACCACCGGACCGATTTCCACGATATCCCAGTAAAAATCGGTATAAATGGAGCGGACCACTTCTTCCATGACGGCATCATTTCTAATGCCGTCAATAGGTTTATAACCTTTATAATAGTAAGCCCAAGTTGAACAGGTACTGACAATAGGTACTCTTTGCGGCTGACGGTTGTTAATAAAATCGTCCATTAATTTCTGCCGTTCAAGGCGTACTGCTTCCATTTGGTTCATCGCCATCACTCCTTTTACGTGTCTGGTATTTTCACTGGGAAAACAGAAATTTAAAAGTTGCTGGTTTAGTTTTTTAATTTTTTGAAATTTCTTTTCATTTGGACCTTTTTAACAGTTGTCATTATGTATTTATTTTCTCTTTTTGTCTTGCTAAATCCTTTAATACAACTATTTTATTTGCCTGCGGCAATTAGTGTATAGCCATTCCTGCCATTGCCATACTAAAAAAGAACCGATTTAAATAGTCAAGGAGGGATGGCATGGACATTAAACAGGCTGAAGAAATTATGAACAGTCCCCGCAAAGTAGAAGTACAGTATGATGACGTTCCTGTTTGGATTGAAAGTATTCAAGGCACAACGGCTAATATCGTTGTAATCGGTACCAACAAAAAAATGACTGTTCCGGTGGAACAACTGGAATACACAGGCCGTCCTGTCGACCCGGAAAATATCTACGGCCTGCAGTAAGGCACGAGGCGCAGCTTTGCGCCTCTTTTTACCTTTACTTTAAATTGCCACTCTTGGTATAATATTTATAACTATAAAGAAAAAGTAGGAGAAGTGCATGTCCGAGAAACTAACTAAACGTCAGCTACAGGCGCAAAAAACGCGCAACCGCGTCTACAACACTGCCGTACGCTTAATGCAAACAAAAGGTTTTGATAATATCACGGTGGAAGAGATCTGCGCTAAAGCAGGTGTATCCATTGGTTCATTTTATAACCGCTTTAAATCTAAATATGATGTACTAAGTGCGATTTTTAGCGAAGCAGATGAATACTTTCAGAATGTG
This sequence comes from Bacillota bacterium, assembly GCA_012523945.1. Taxonomy (GTDB): domain Bacteria; phylum Bacillota; class Dethiobacteria; order Dethiobacterales; family Dethiobacteraceae; genus JAAYSO01. Next base: position 9,590 of record JAAYSO010000008.1, on the reverse strand, counting down.
GTAGTGGATCAATTACAAAAGGTCAACACTGCCCGGGAAAAAATCTTACTGTTTTTTGAGCAATACGGCAGCTACAACACATCCTGCGGCGTCGATTTTGTCAAACATTTTTACCATGTACAAAATAAAATCTTTATTACCAAGGGCAGGCAGATGCAAAACATCTTACAGCAAATTATCACTCAAGGTCAGGAAAACGGTGAGATACGCCAGGATCTGCCGGCACAGGAAATTGTACAGTATCTTTTTATTGCCGCCAGGGGAGTTGTTTTTGACTGGTGCCAGCATGACGGCAAATACAACTTGAGTGAATATATAGTCAGTTATATGGAATTGATGCTAAAGGGCATCCTGACGGAAGGGGAAAAAGTTCAAAAAGGAGTGTGAGCAGTACACACTCCTTCTTTTCTGCCCGTTTATTAAAGACGGGTACGCAGCCCCTCATGATCAAAAGTAAACATGAGGAGAAACAATCCTAGGGAACCATTAATAAAAACATCTTTTAAATCGAAAGTAAAAAAGCCTTTGAGTAAAATATAATCTAAACTGCCGTCCCAAAAAATTTTATCCAATAAAGAACAAATTGCACCGGCAAAAAGCAGACTGAAGTTAAAATCAAGCAATCCTGACGTAATTTGCTGTCTTTTTAGATAATAGTACAAGAGGCAAAGTGCAATGGTGATGATAAACACCACAACAATATGGCATAAACGCCCTAAACCGAGCTGGAAAAGTGAATTAAGCCAAGAATAGTCCCGGTTAAACACCGGCCGGAAATAAATCCACGGCGGCAGCAGCGGGGTTTCAAGGCAAAAGTAACAACGATAAATTAATATTTTAATTCCTTGTTCCACCATGATTAAAAGTGGCGTTAACAGCCAGATAAAATTTATTCTCAATGAAAAAACCTCTTTAAAAAATTTTACCCCAGCATCTTCTTGATTTGCTTGATGATGCCGTTACCGTCATATCCATAATAAGCATACAATTCTTCCGGTGTGCCCAATTCGGCAAAAACATCCGGAATCCCCATGCGCTTAAATTTACAAGGAATTCCTGCTTCCAACACTACTTCCGCCACGGCTGCACCTAAACCGCCCACAATATTATGGTCTTCCACCGTAATAATTACGCCGGTTTCACGGGCAGCCTTCACAATCGCTTCCTCATCAATAGGCTTAATTGTGTGCATATCAATGACACGTACTTCAATTCCTTCTTTGGCCAGTTGTTGTGCAGCCACCAGCCCGTTGTAGACGCCAATACCGGTACCGATAATGGTGGCATCACTACCATCTTTGGCCGTAATTGCCTTGCCGATTACATAATCGTAATCATCTTTATAGACTAAAGGTTCTTCACCCCGGGCCACGCGAATATACATGGGTCCCGGATAGGTAAGGGAAGCTTCAATTAACTTTGCACACTGGTTAGCATCCGAAGGTGCCACCATGGTCATATTAGGAATGGAGCGCATAATGGCATAATCACAAACAGTATAATGTGTAGGACCGCCGCCGGAAGTCAAACCGCCGTGGGTGCCGATGACCCTGACCGGCACATCATTGTAAGCCATATCTGTATGAATCTGGTCAGTAGCCCGTACCGACAGGAAAGGTCCAAAAGCATTGACAAAAGGCATTTTGCCGGATAAAGCCAGCCCGGCTGCAATGCCAATGGCGTTAGGTTCGGCAATCCCCACATCAAGAAACTGCTCCGGGTAAAGTTTACGAAATTCATCCTGTTTACTGCCCACCGGTGCCCCATCAGCACAGATATAGACAATATTCTTGTTTGTTGCTGCTAATTCCAACAGTTTAAGCATAAATTTATCCCTGGCCGATTCTTTAGAAAGCATTTCGGCAAAATCCCATGTTACAGCCATTACCTTACCCCCTTACCTTTCTTGCTTCATCAATTAAACGATGACATTCGTCCCTTTTTTCTTTGCTTAAGCCACCGGCATGCCATTTAGGTTCATTTTCCATAAAAGCAATGCCTTTACCTTTTATGGTGTTAGCAAGCAAACAAATGGGTTTGCGTCTTTTTACCGGATCAGAAGGCGGCAGAGCAGCCAGCGCCGCCACAACTTGCTGCATATCATTTCCGTCTTCGATGACACGCACTTCCCAGCCAAAAGATTCCCATTTATCCGCCAGCGGCTCCAGCGTCACAGTATCTTCCGTCCAGCCGTTACCTTGAATGCGGTTTCTGTCCACAATGGCCACCAAATTGCCAAACTGGTGATGAGCAGCCAACATGATGGCCTCCCAATTGGAACCTTCATTTAACTCGCCATCACCTGTGATGCAAAAAACACGCCACCCAGCCCGGTCCATGCGACCGGCGAAAGCCATACCCACTGCCAGGGAAAGCCCATGTCCCAAAGAACCGGTGGAAGCCTCAAAGCCTTCAATATATTTGCGGTTGGGATGTTGCCCAAATTTACCGCCAATCCTGTTGTAACCGTTGTAAAGTTCTTCTTTGTCGTACATACCCATATCGGCGAAAATATTGTAAATGAGACAACCTGAATGACCTTTACTTAAAACTAAACGGTCCCTGTCGGGAGCTTTAGGTTCCATGGGGTTAAAGTTTAAAAAGTGGTAATATAACGCCACGGTAATGTCGCACATGGAAAGGGCCCCGCCTAAATGCGCATGACCAATGGCGTACGTCATATCAATTAATTGTTTGCGAATATCGGCTGCTTTGTCTTCCAGCCGTTTAACCAGTGCCATATCAATTTTTTCCATTATGATCCCCCTTCTTATGCCGATAGATTTAGCTTTGTACCTGCCGGAAAGTCTTAATGAATACATTCGTCAAGTGGTGAAAAATATCCTTTTCTCCGCGGAAAATTGTCATCACAGACTGTTTATTGACAAGCAAAACAAATACCTCTACAATAGGAGTAATGAGTTCACATAATGAGAAAATGCTCTGAAAGGCGCTGAATTTATGACAGATATACAAGCCATTGTGAAGGAAAATTTCCCTCTCAGTAAAGAGATTCCCCTTAGTTCCATTGAATTTAAAGAAGAAGTAAGAAAGCTTTGTGAACAAAACACATGCGGCCGGTATAATAAATGCTGGACCTGCCCGCCGGCCATCGGCCCTTTGGCAGACAGCATTAAACAGTTTCAATCTTACTCTCATTTTCTGCTTTTCTACCATGTATACCAGCTTGATAACAGTTTTGACTGGAAAGGCATGATGGAGGGCGGCAAAGATTTTAGTAAACGTATCTTAAAATTAAAAAAAGAGCTTGAAGGAAACGGCGATTTTCTCATCCTGGGGGCGGGAGGTTGTAATTTATGTGAAAAATGTACTTACCCTGAGGGCAAGCCTTGCCGCAGGCCGGAAGACGCCATTGTTTCCCTGGAAGCATACGGCATTGATGTAATGGGGCTGATGAAGGCCAATGGACTTAAATATAATAACGGACCCAATACAATGACATTAATCGGCGGCGTACTGTATTAAGACATCCAGGAATTTGTACCTAAGTCGGGGTTTTTTCCCGGCTTCTTTTTTGTCCTTTTTTGCCTTATTATTTCTTAATAACTTATTAAAGCTGATTTTTTGTCAATTTCTATGGGAAATTTTTGCTATAATACTAAGCAGTAAGCTTATCCAGGGATAATCTTGGTACTGTAAAGGAGGTTTTGGCTTATGATGTGGAAAGAAAAGTATAAAATCGGTGTAGAACTTATCGACCGGCAGCATGAAGAACTATTTCGGCGCGTATCCGACTTTATCGGCACAGTGCGCAGTGAGGTCCCATGGGAGGAAAAACTGTCTAAAATTAAAGAAACACTGGAATTTATGAAAGATTATGTTATTACCCACTTTCGCGATGAAGAAGAATATCAGGCCAAGATTAATTACCCCGGCTTGGAGAAACATAAACAGATTCATGACGATTTTAAAGCAGAAGTGGCGGAATTTGTACAACTGTTTGAAGAAACCGGCTTTGATGAAGATTTGGTACAGCGGTTTAGCGGAAAACTATTAGCTTGGTTAATCAACCATGTGGCGGGAATTGATCAGAAAATTGGTGAATTTGCCAAGAAGCAGGAGGTGCCGCATCATGAAAGCTGAGTATATCAATTCCATTTATCAAGCCGCGCAGGATGTTTTTAAAATCATGCTTGATGTGGGAACACAAAAAGATGATGTAATTACACACGAAGTTACAGATGACGGGGCCAACATTACCATTAAACTGCAAGGAGATCTTTCCGGCACCATCCTTTTCTCCTTCCCCAAGGAAACTGCCCTGGAAATGGTAAAAATAATGTCCGGTATGGAAATGGATAAGCTGGACAGTTTTATTATTTCCGCCTTAAGTGAAGTTGTTAATATTATCTGCGGCAATGCAGCCACCAACTTACAAAAATATAACAAACATGTAGATATCACACCCCCGGAAGTGCTGGAAGATCCGGCGCCAAAAGCAGCCGATAACTGCGAGCTTTTACCTTTAAAAACAGATATTGGTGCAGTAAAACTAAATATTAAACTGGATGAAAACGACAAGTAGAAACTACTTTTCATCATAGTAGTCTAAATAATGGTGATGTTTGCCGCCGCTTTTCCAGCCCAGAACTGCATCCAGATATACATTTTCACCGGCACGGAAAATGGATTTTTCCACCTGCTGGAAATTCTTTTTTAACTCTTTAATTAGTTTTTTCACTTCAAAACGTTTATTGCCAATCTTTTTTGCTGCCACCATACAGGCGCAGTTGAGCGGCATTATACCGCTGTCCTGCGTAAAACTTATAATGGCCTCTTCCCTGACGTAATAAAGAGGTCGAATAAGCTCCATGCCGGCAAAATTTTGTGATTTTAATTTTGGCAACATATTTTTAAAACTGCCGGCACATAAAATATTTAGCATTGTTGTTTCAATTACATCATCAAAATGATGGCCCAGAGCCAATTTATTGCAGCCGAGCTCCTGCGCTTTAGCATAAAGCGCACCCCGGCGCATTTTTGCACACATATAGCAGGGATAATCTCCTGCTATTTTTTCTGCAATGCGAAAAATATCCGAGGAAAAAACATGTACCGGAATTTTTAAATACCGGCAGTTGTCAAGGAGAAGCCGGCGAATATGAGGGTGATAGCCCGGGTCCATGGCAATAAACTCCAAAGCAAAATCTTTTTGTTTATGCCGCTGAAGTTCCTGAAAAAGTTTTGCCATCAGTAAGCTATCCTTACCTCCCGAGAGGGCTACGGCAATTTTATCTCCGTCATTGACCAATTTATAATCCCTGATGGCTTTCGTAAATTTACTCCAAATGGCTTTACGATATTTTTTCGTAATCATTCTTTCAATTTCAGCCACAGGTTTAAGTTCCTGTTCCGGCATAATGGTCTGACAGCCATCACCGGCTAATTTGCTAATTTCACTCATGTCCTGCACTCCATGTCAAAAGATTAGTTTTTGCGTTTATTTTACCGCCACTTTTTACATTTGTCCAACTTTCCTAATTTACTATTTAAAAAATAAAGAAACCGCCCTCCCGTCGGGTGCCATGAGGGCAGTTTCCGTTAGTTACATAATTCAGTTATACGTATGCCTAAATTTTCTTTGTATAAAACAATTTCTCCCCGGGCTACAATTCTGCCATTGGCTACAATTTCTACCGGATCGTTGGCTGTTGTGTTCAGCTCGATGGTGGTCCCGGCATCCATAGCCATTAAATCTCTTAGGAGCATGCGGGTACGGCCTAAAACTCCGGTGATCCGCACCGGGATATCACGCAAAAGTTCAAGCGGGACTTTCCCTTCCTCCTGGACATAGTGAAAAATTGCCTCTTTTTTCTCTGCAGGAGTTTCCACCGGCGTAATAACAAGCGGTTCTTTATCTGCCGGCATTTTTGCGGGCGCCTCCGGAGGTTCTGGAGCCGGTTCCGGCACAACCGGTTCTGCCACCGTCTGTTCTATCACAGGCGGTTCATACAGGGAAGGCTCAACCTCTGCCGGTTCCACCATAATGGTTTCTTCTGTGGGAGCCGGCAGCACCGGTTCTTCCAAGTCTAAATCAAAACCGCCCATCATTTCTTGGACCATGGCATGGGCAAAATCCAATGGCAGTACCTGCAACATTTTACTGTTAATATAATTGCCCACAATGAGTTTGAAAGTAATGAGCACAACCTGCTGCTTCCTTTCAACCTCTTGTAATTCAACTTTCTTTAGTTCCTCAATATATTCCAGCTCCGGCGGTGTAATATCTATTCTGCGGTTAAACATTTCGGAAAGCGCAGTGGCAGATGAACCCATCATCTGATTCATGGCTTCACTGACGGCGCTTAAGTACATTTCATCCAGTTTTTCCGGCAGGGGCAAGTCGGCATCTCCCATCATCATATTGGCAATAACACCGGCATCCCGGTCGGAAAGAATAAGAAGATTTGCCCCGATAATACCTTCCACATATTTGACACGCACCAACACACAGGGAATATTATAATTGCTACTGATTTCTTCCATGGTTGTGTTGGTTACTTCAGGCGCCGTAATGTCAACTTTATGGCCTAAAAGCTCGGAAAGGGCAGTGGCGGCCGCCCCCATGGCAATATTGCCGCTTTCGCCCAGGGCATCAAGCTGTAATGGTGTTAACTTGCTCACGTTACCCCACCTTATTCTTTATAATTGCTTTATCCTTCTCCCATTTTCTGTGCACGTTCGGCGGGAGAAATAATTTCCGTAATCCGCACCGCAAAGTGCTCTTCTATGATTACTACTTCACCACGGGCAATTAACTTCCCGTCCAGACAAATAGCCACAGGTGCCTCGGCGCTTTGGGCAAATTCCACCACGGAACCGATATTAAGAGCCAGTACTTCTCCCAAAGTTTTACGCGTTTCGCCCAAATTGACAGATAATTGCATGGGAAGATCTAAAATCCGCTCTAAACGGCGCGGCATAGCAGGCTCCCTTTGCGGCTGTGCCGCTACAGCTTGTTCAGTAGCTGTTTTGTCTTCTTCAGGTGCATCGTCCGAGAAATCCGCCAGCAAAGCATCTATTTCCTCTTGCGATAACAAATCATTCACTGGATTTCTCCCCCCCTTTTACCTGTAGGCACTGTACTGCACGTCGTCCTTTAATGGTACCGGCCTGAATTTCAAATAAAGGCGCATTTTCCACCCACAAAACCATAGGTTCATTAATTTTTTGATTGAGCAAAATCACGTCCCCTACTTCAAATTCTAAAAAATCTTCTACCCTGACGGAAGCTTCACCCAAAACGGCAGTCAACTCAACCTCCACCGGCTCGACGGCAGACGCCAGATATTCCTTATCTTTTGCTGCCGTGCGTGAGGCGGCAAACCAGTGCTGTGAAGTTAAGTTTGGCATCACCGGTTCCAAAGTCAGGTACGGGAAGCACAAGTTCATTAACCCTTTTGCTTCTCCGATGGTTGTACTAAAAGTCATGAGAGCAACCGTTTCAGAAGAGGCAATCATTTGGTTAAATTGAGGGTTAGTATCCATGGTTTCAATTTTCGGTGTCAGCTCATATACATCCTCCCAAGCGTAACGGAGATTTTCCAAAACTTTAACGAAAATGCGGCGCATCACAGTTAATTCGATTTCCGTTAACTCCCGGGACTGGGCAGGCATTTCCCCGCGACCGCCAAAGAGCAGATCAATAATGGGGAAAACAAATTGCGGATTTGTTTCCAGCATGGCACTACCCAAAGCCTCACTGGCAGAAAAGATGGTCATAAGTGTGGGGACAGGCAGGGAGAAAATAAATTCCTCAAAAGTAATTTGTGAAACTGATTCCAGTTTAATTTGAATATTAGTGCGCAGGTAAACAGTGAGGAAATTTGAGAGAACACGGGCAAAGTTCTCATGGATACTCATAAGCGTCCGTATTTGTTCTTTGGAAAATTTATTAGGCCGTTTAAAATCATAACGGGCTACTTCTTCAGTTTTACTCTCACTCTCATCCAACTGACCGCTTGACAAAGCCTGAATGAGCGAATCTATTTCTTCTTGAGACAAAACATCTTTCATAATTGCACCACCAAGCTGTTTTATTTGGTTAAAATATCTTTCACCTAAAACATCGGCAAAGAAAAGATATGCTTTACTCTTCCTTCTGGGGGATATGTGCAGGGATTTAGCCCCAGTCCATTGAAATAAAAGATAAACAGCAGCTAATTCATAGGAGGTTTGCAAAGGATGGAAAGTTCCGCATGTGAGTTAATAATTGACGATAATTACCTCGAAGCAAAACTGCTTGTAACTCCGGAATTTACAGGAGACGAGGCCGATCTGGAAAAAATACTTTCCCAAGCCGGAATTAAATTTGGAATTATACATGAAGCACTGGTGCAGGCGCTGACACAGCGCGGCAAACTTATTCGTATTGCCAAAGGGATACCGTCGCAGCCCGGCACCGATGATCGTATTCAATATAAAATTCCTAAAGAAGATTTAACCGGTGAAATTATCCCCCAACTGGATTCAGACCTGCGCTTTTCTTACCAGGTTCCCCATGTGGAAGCAGGGCAGGTAATTGCCGTTTGGGAGCAAGGAAGAGACGGACAAAGCGGTAAGGATATTATGGGCAAAAACATCCCGCCACCCGGCCGTCGCCGGCTGCATGTTACCTGTGGTAAAGGAGCGGAATGTACAGACAACAACACCATCGTGTCAACCGTTGCCGGCAGACCGCGTTTACTTCAAACATCAGCCAACAGATTTCGTTTTGAAGTAAGTTCAGTCTACGAACACAAAAAGGATTTAACCGTGGATATGCCTCATTTAAAATATGAAGGCGATATTATCGTCAGGGGCAATGTCACGGAAGGTGCCAGCGTCACGGCCACTGGTAATGTGGACATTTTAGGCGATGTCATCGGTGCCACCATCATTTCCGGCAAATCAATTCAGATTCGCGGCAACCTGATTCAAAGTACGGTTCAAGCCGGTTATAATATTAAAGCGGCCCAGGAAATAACTGAACTTTTGCAAAAAATCATGGACCATTTAAGCATGCTTCCTTCCTTATTAGAGCAGCTAAAGGAACAGCCCAGATTTAAAAATATACCTCCTGCCGCCCTCTTGGAAAGAATCATGGCCCTGCGTTATCCCGACTTTAACCAAGACCTGAAAACTTTAAACCAACTTTTTGAAGAAACCGTAAAAGACGCGCCGGAATTCTCCCGGCTTTTAGATTGGAAAAATTTTGTTAACAAACTGATCCCGCAAAACTGGCAGTTACCTGATTCCCTTGAGGAGCTGATGGCTGAAGGCAAGGAATTTCAGGACAGGCTGCAGGATTTAGATTCAATTCAAGCCAATATCGTCTGCAATTACACGCTCAATTCCCAGCTCACAGCCGCCCAGAATATTCTGGTTAAGGGTCAGGGGAGCTTACATAGCCAACTGACTGCAGGGGACTCTATTGTTGTCACCGGTATAGTGCGCGGCGGTTTGTTAAAAGCAAAAAATGAAATTACTCTGAACCAGGTCGGTTCTGAAGCAGGTGCCGCCACCACCTTGCAGGTTAACAGTAAAGGAAAAATTGAAGTTATGACTGCATATGAAAACACTTTATTCAT
>JAAYSO010000068.1 GCA_012523945.1 Bacillota bacterium | reverse complement strand
TTGGCAGGACCACCGTAGGGTCATACCTTAACCACCACAATTTATACTTTTCTACTCTTTTGGCGATACATAATTGTTAGCAGTTCAACCTGCGTTATCATCCAGCTATGTTATTGTAGTAAGCCGGCCAAAACTGCAACCAAGTGAGGATCAAATTTATTACCGGAATTTTGCAAAGCAAAAACTGCTTCTTCGGGACTGCTGGCACCTCCATAATATTTTTCAGATGTATCCAGATCAAAAGTATCGGCAATCATAACTATTTTGGCAAAAAAACTGATTTCATCCGCAGAAAGTCCATAGGGATAGCCGCTGCCGTCCAGTCTTTCATGGTGCTGTAGCACCACCTTTTTACAAGTTTCATCGATGGATATTTCATCCAGCAAGGCTTTGCCCAGTTCACTATGTTGTTCAATAAAGATTTCCCTTTTGTCTTCTTTATCCATTTCGATAACGGCTGTTTTAGGGACCAAGAGAAAACCAACATCATGCAATAAGGCACTTAAAGCCAAGGTTTGCAAGCTCTCTTTTTTCATGCCGATTTTTTTTCCTATCATTAAAGACAAGACAGCCACATTGATGGAATGTGCATAGATCCACTCGGCATAATTGGCTAAACCGATCATGTACATGCGCCACATGGTCTGGCGCGCAAATAAAATTTGAATCAATAATTTACTGCAGTAATCAAAAACTTCCGGGTCAATCCACCTTATTTTTTCTCTAAACCCCCTCATGGCTCTGTCTAATTCAGCTTTTTCTTCGTACATGGGATGCTTGTTTTGAGTTAAGGTATCTTTAGTGGCAATAACGTCTGTAATACTTTCCTCTTCAATACCAAATCTTCGCAGTCGCGAAAGTTTATCTTCTGTAATTTTTATGCCTTTTGAAATCAAGAGGATTCCATTAGGATCATAGATGTCCTTTAAAGCTACTTTTTCCACTATTTCACCTTCTTTTTTCCCGGCTCCCCTGCTGCCAAAAATCTGATTTTCATGTAACTCTGGTATCGCCCTTTCACGTTTCCGAAAAATCTGTTTTGCAGCTAAACAGATTTTTATATATATTCAGGTACGGGGTTCCCCCGCCGGGTTACCTTAACTCCGAACTAAATTTTACCATAATTTTAGCAAAAACGCAAGACAGAATACTGCCATTTTCGACATATCTCGCGTAAACCTGACATAATGCACCGCAAATCCTTTCGCTTCCTGCATTTTCCTTGCACCGGCGCAACGGTGAATTAGAGACGGAAGCACCATAAAAAGAGCCAGGAATTATTCCTGACTCTGTTAGTTTTAGAACTTTTTGGAGTCAAGAAAGATACCCTGGCTTTGCTTTTGTGCTGCTGTATAAGAACGGGCAGCCTGACGCTCTTGGTGCATACTTTGCATTGTTTTTTGCACCTGTTTAATGGAGGCAGATAATGCTGCCTGGACTTTCGCATCGCCGTCCATTACCTGGCGCACAATAGTTTCAATTTTTTCATGCATTGCTGCAATTTCAGCCGCCGCCTTAGCGGAAAAGATGTCCGGCAATTCAAGCGGCTGCGGCATAAAGCCCAGTTCCTTTTCTAGAGCTTGCCAGAGGGAGGTAGCTTTAACCCTGGCTGCTTCAATTTCATCCAGAAGCTGTTGTCGCCGGGCAATAATGGTGCCGATGGCTTCTACTGTTTCGGCGGCATTTTCAGCCAATGGCAGCAAGTCCTGCGTCAAAGCGGCTAGATTTTCATAACGTTCCAGTTGCCGGCGGTAATGGTGGGCTATTTGAGTAAGGATTGGCATTTTGCTACTCCTACTAATAACTGTTTCTTTGTAGCTGCACCATTAAATAGTCGGCCTGTACATACAGTTGCTGCAGTGCTTTTTCCATGGCAGCAAACTGGCGGTAATAGGCTTCTTCTTTGCGGGCAAAAAGTTCATTGAGACGGTCTATTTGTTTATTTACTTCCTTAATGCGATCATCATAGAAATTTCTAAACTCGGTGATATCGCCCTCAATCCCGGCTCTTTCCAAAAGAATTCCCTTCTTACCGTCTTTGTCCCGGGTGGTACGAATATTATCATTTAAAATGTCACTGATTCTGGCTCCAATGCCGGACTCGGTATAGCGCTGGGCGCGCTCTTCTGCCGTTAAAGTGGCGCTATAAGAAATTTCCGAGCGGCGGGTAAATAATTCTGCCACCTTATCAGGGTTTTGGGCAATAGCTTGTTTTAAATCGGCACCGCCGTTAGTTAAAACTAGCTTCCCATGATCCCTGTAGTCCCTGCTGGTTTCAATGCCTATTTGCGTAATATTCATCCCGTCCACCGCATCGTAAAGGACGGTACGCATATTGCGCAACATCCCTTCCAGCGCAGAGTCACGTCTTAAAAGACCGCTCTTGGCTTTTTCCTCCCACAATTCAATTTCCTTCTCTGACATGGCTTCTTTCTGTTCCTCTGTGAGGGGTGGGAAACTACGGAAATATTCTTCGTTAATTTTATTGTTAATGGTTTCAATTAACTCGTTGTAGTCGTTAACAAAACCTTCCAGCACCTTATATATGGCTTCTGTATCTGTTTCCGTGGTGACAGTAACAACCGGCTGCTCTTCATCAACTTTTTGTAAAATCGTATATGTAAGACCGTCAATGGTAAAAGTATTTGTGCGGCTGCTGCCTTCAAAACCGTTAATCCGAAATTTTGCATCGCGTCCTGCTTCACCGAGATAGTGAATTTCCCCGTCCCCTATAGGACCTTCTTCCGGCCCCGAAAAACCTAAAGCGGAAAAGAGTTCAAACCCGTTTTCGTCGGTTTCAATATGGCCGGCACCCGTACTGCGGGCAACCATGGTAAAAGTATCGCTAAAGGTGCTGTAGGAGATCTGGATCCCTGCCTGGCTGTTATTGATTTTTTGCAGGAAAGTATTAAGGGTATCATCAGCATTTACGGTGATTTCAACTCCGTTGAGCCGGAAAGCAAATTGTCCCTCTTCACTAAAGATCTGATCATTTGCATTTTCTAAACGATTGCTAAAAATATGTTCAAGTGTGTCGGAAAAACTAAGGCGATTTCCATTTTCACTTTCTTTTGTTACTTTTTCGGATACCGCCCTGGCTGCCGTGGCACTTTGGATAACCTGGAAAGTAGATTCGCCCAGGATAGCTGAAGCAGTGGCGGTTACGCTGACCAAATCTGCTGCGGAAACTTTAGTGGTCATCTTTTTTAAAGATGTGGGTGAGGTAAGGTTGGTTTCCGGTTTCAAAAGATCAAAATATTTATCCCTAAAAACACGTACTTTATTAATGATTTCACGATATTGTTCTTTTTGCCACTCGAGGGTTTGACGCTGTTGATAGAAACGATCTACCTTCATGCGTTCGATACGCATGAGATCTTTAACAATCTGGTCTGTATCCAGGCCTGAGGCGATCCCGGTTAGGCGTAAGACATTCATAACTAACCCTCCTAGTCAACTCTGGACAGCATGGCGGCTGCCAGTTTTTCCGGGTCTACACGGTAACTACCCTCATTAATTTTCTTTTGCAATTCCTGTACACGCTGAACCCGCACATCATCCATCTGAAGAACAAGTTTCACAGCTTCGGTGATTTTACCGGCATCGGCTGAAATCGTTACTGTTTCATACTTCTTTTCCACAGAATTTTTGCGAGAAACTTCCTGTTTTTTTGCTTGTTGGTACAATTTATTTATGTGCAAATTATTATTAATAATTTTCATAGCATACACCCTTTCGCGGCTCTCACTGAAATCATCGGCGGTAAATAAAAAATCTTTAGTCAAAATGAAAATATAATCTGTCTTCTTTTGCAGATTTTAACTTTTCCTGAGTGTAAGATTTGGCAGGATTACTATTGTCTTACTGCCAGTTATCGAATATACTTAATGTGAATTATTTAACTTAACTAAAAGAAAGGAAGGAGACGGCTATGAGATTAAAGGACAAAGTTGCTATTGTTACCGGTGCCAGTTCAGGTATGGGAAGGGCAATTGCCGCCGCCTTTGCCAGGGAAGGGGCAAAAGTTTTGGCGGTAGCCAGAAGGTTAAAAAGACTTGAAGAGTTGGCTGCTGAAACCAAAGAGCTGCCGGGAGAGATTATCCCCTTTGCCGGGGACATGCTGGTTAAAGAGCAGATTGAAGGCATGATTGACGAAGTTCTTAAAAGATACGGCCGCTTGGATATACTTGTGAATAATGCGGGCATTATGGACGATTTTAGCCCTGTGGGAGAATTTCAAGATGAAATGCTTGACAAAGTTATGCGGTTAAACTTGATGGCACCCGCCTATTCCATGCGCAGAGCAGTAAAAATTTTTGCAGAAAACGGCGGCGGCATTATTATTAATATTGCTTCCGTAGGCGGGCTTTTCGGCGGCCGCGCAGGTGCCGTCTATACTGCCTCCAAGCATGGTTTAATCGGCTTAACAAAAAATACGGCATATATGTACGCCGATAAAGGCATTCGCTGCAATGCTATCTGCCCCGGGGCCATTGAAACGGAAGTGGCCAGTGGCGAATTTATGCAGAATATAAACCAGGCAGGTATGCAACGGGCTGCGAAGGGTATGGGCATCTTTGATCGTCCCGGGCAGGGAGAGGAAATTGCTGAAGTGGCAGTATTTCTTGCCTCCGACAGTTCCTCCTATGTTAACGGACAGGCCATTGCTGTTGACGGCGGCTGGACCTGTTATTAAGACCTGAAAAAATTAAGCGGCAGTATTCCACGGTAGAGGAAATACTGCCGTTTTTTTATGGGATTAAGTTAAAAGCACGCCCCTGCCGGTAAAAATCTGCCGCTAGATTTTGCTTTTTGCGGCGCCTGGACATACTTTCCAGTTCTTTTTGTAACTCTAGAAAAACAGGTCCCCAGGTTAAATTTAATTTTTCTGCCACAATTTCTTTGCAGGCTGCCACAAACTGGTACTTCCAGCGGGTAAAGGCAGGATTATAGGTTAAAACGTAGGCACAAAAGCGGCCCAGATCTTCTTCCGGTAAGCCGGGCCGGCAATCTTCAAAATCTAGACCAAAAAACTTTTCACCAAGTAAAAAATTGCGCAGATTCACATCCCCTAAGATTAAACCGGGGGATAATTTTTGTGCCGTAATCTGGTAAAAAGCTTTTAGCCACCGGGCAAAATCATGCAGGCAAGAAAGATAGTTTTCCTTGGGGCACCCTGCTTTTTCTTCCCTTTCCAGCCACTCCAGAAAAGTTATACCTGGAAGATAGCTTAAAACCAGGTGATCAGCAGCAGCATAAATAATTTTGGGCACGGCTAAACCGGCGTCGTAAAGTAAAGTTAAAATCTCTGCTTCCTTTTGGCAGCGAGCAGGATTCTTGAATTTTTTTACAATCCACTTTTCTTCCCTGTTTGACGTCAACAAAAAAGAAAAAAGGATAACTTCATTTTTTTTACTGTGAAAGCGCCGCAAAACTTGTACGGAATTAATCCCATATTTTTCACAAAAAGCAGTTTCCAACATAAAATCTTCCTTCATAAGTAACACTTTAGTCTTTACGTATATTATTTCTTTGCCCGTTTTTAGCGGGGCAACTGCCAAATGGTAACTAAACTTTCAGGCTTCAGCTCCACCGGGCCTGGCGGTAATTCAAGGAAGCAATTACTGTTTTGATATGTTTTGACAGCACCGCAAAATTGATTAGCCTGTGGCGTGACAAAAAGCTGTCCGCCTGCAGAAAAATATTTAGCCCAGAGGAAGCTGCGCAAACCGCCCTTACGTGAAATGCTTGTGGTAAGACGGGCCTGGCAGGTGTCTAAACTTTTCCTGGTGCCGGCCAAATGGGCTATGAGCGGATAAACTAAAAGCAACATGGCCACCGCCGCACCGGAAGGGTTTCCTGAAAGCCCAAGTAAAAGTTGTTTTTCAGTAACGGCAGCTACCACAGGTGCACCCGGGCGGATTGCCACTTTATTAAAAAGTCGCGTGGCGGCAAAACTGTCCATGGCAGCTTTAACCACATCATAATCACCGGAGGCTGTTCCGCCGGTGGAAAGTACCAGGGGCAAATTTAGTTTTTGTGCCTGTTGATAGCTTTGGATCACAGCAGAAACTTCGTCTTTGGCTAATCCCAGTGATACCGGTATTCCCCCGGCCTGCCGGACGATGCCTGCCAAACTATACAGATTGGAAGCACGCAATTGTCCCGGTGCCGGCTTGGTCTCCACTGGACATAATTCGTTACCGGTGGAAAAGATGCCAATTTTTGGCTGCGCATAAACTTTCACCGCTGCATAACCCAGTGTGGCTAAAATGGCTAAATGGGAAGGTTGAAGTAAGGAACCACAGGAAATAAGGTTTTCCCCGGCGGCAATATCTTCTCCCTGAAAAGATACGCCTTCCCCCGCTTTTACGCAGCGGTTGATGGTGATTGAAGTTCCCGCCAGATTTTCTTTAACTTCCTCTCTTTTAATAACACAGTCGCAACCTGGAGGCAAAGGTGCCCCCGTAAAAATTTTGCAGGCAGTGAAAGGCAAAACTTCCTTTGCCGTGGTTACACCGGCTGCCACCGTATCAATGACGGTGAAGGTGGCGGGAGTGCCTGTTTTCGTATCTGCTGACCGCAGGGCAAAACCGTCTACCAGGGAACGGTTAAAGGGAGGAACATTATCTGCAGCCACAACTTCCTCGGCAATAATACGTCCACCTGCCTCCCACAGGGGAACCTCCTCCACAGCAGTGTATGCCTGTTTCAGCTTTTCTGCTATTTGCCAAAGCTGTTCCCCGGCCTCTTCCAGCGTGACCATTAATTCCTCTCTCTTGCCCATAGCTTATTTTCCTTTAATTTTAACCACAATTTCGCCGTTTTCCCGATAACCGTCCAACTCTTTGACCACGCCTGTAACTGCATTGTAGAGGATATCTTGCACAAAAGGCACGATCGTAATTTCCTGACCATCAATTTCCAGGCTAATACGACCGTCAGTTATAACACAATCTTCCCGTTTAGCCTGACCGCGCAAAATCCTGGCAGCCAGTTCCGTACAGGAAAAGCCACAGGCAGAACAACATTCAGGAGGCATATCCGGGAGCCGGGTAAACACTTTCTCCACAATTAAATCTACTAAACGTTCCCGTTCAGTGATGGCATTGATAACAGGAAGGCCTTTGTATTCCTGCATTGTATTAGCCAGTTTGCCGGAAATAGCAAAAACAGTCTCATCTAAACGTTCGTCTACTTCTTCTGTATTGTGGGCGGTAATAATCTTGGGCGCACAAGTATCGGTGACACCTTCCATCACCACATAGTCAAAGTCATAAAAACGCATAATTTCATCAACTGATAACCGGCGGTCAAATAAAATGTCAGTTTCCTTATTGCCCCGGGCCGTCACCAATTGGGAGCCGGCTTGACGATGCCTGTCAGTATTGGAACCGGGTGTATCAATGGCAAATGCTTCGAAATGAATTTCTTTAATGGAACCGACTGTATAACGTCTTTTCCGCAGTTCCCTTATGATATTTTCAATGGTAGTAGTTTTCCCTGATTTAGTAATACCGAAAACAGAAAAAATTTTCACCGCATTAACCCCCTTACTTAATTTTTAGCGCCAGCACCATGATAATGAGAAAAACTAAAATGCATACGGCCATAACCAGATAATCAAGTCTTTGCATTTTCAGTACCCGTAAACTTGTCCGCTGCGGGTAAGCACGAAAAGCCCTTAATTCCATGGCGATGGACAGTTCCTGCGCTTTCAACAAAACACTGGTAATCATGGGCATTAACAGGTACGAATAAGTTTTCAGTCGCTTCAAAAGCGGGATTTGCCTGAGATTAATACCACGCAGTTGGATGGCCGTCAAAATATCATTTGCTTCGTCGCGCAAAATTGGCAAAAAACGGATGGCGATAGTAACCATGAAAGCCATTTCATACGGAATTTTACACTGTACAAGCCCCTGAATAATTTCCCGGGGAGTGGAAGTAGTCATGATAGAGGCAGAAGAAATAATGATAAAAAAGCGCAGAATCATCTGCAATCCCCGGAAGAGACCCAAGTCGCTAATAATTGTGAAGTTCATCACTTGCCACAGGGGCTGTCCGCCCTTTGTAAAAATACTTTGGACAAAAACGATAACAACAAAAATAAGCAGAAATTTTTTAAGTTTCTTCAGCATGTCCAGAATGCTGCCGCCGGCGGCAGTTACGGTTGCTACGGCTATAATTTGTACTAAAATTAGAAGATAAAGATTTGTAATCAAGACAGCCAGGCTGGAAACTGTTAAAACCATCACTAATTTTGTCCGGGGATCAAGGTAAGACATTTTAGCCTCCATCTTTTACTTCACCCCCGGCCACTTTTACAACCCGATCTGCATGAGTTTGGATAAATTTTTCATCATGACTGATAATGACCATACCGATGCCTTGTTCCTTTAATTGTTCAATCAGTTGAGACAAAATCTTTTTTCTTTCCCGGTCCAGGCCGGTTGTGGGCTCATCAAGGATTAAAAAAGAGGGCTCATTCATGAGAATGGCAGCTAAAGCTAAACGCTGTTTTTCACCGCGGCTTAACTGGAAAGGAAAAGAATTTGCCACTTCCTGCAGTTGAAACTGTTCCAGAGCCGCCTCTACCCGCTTCCTTATTTCCTCTTGCGCCATTTCCTTTAAATCCATAACAAATGCCAGCTCATCCTTAACGGTGGCGGCAAAAATTTGTCTTTCCGGCTCCTGAAACAAATAGCCTACTTTAGTTCCAACCTGGTAGAGTTCCAAATCTTTAGTATTTTGCTGATCCAGATAAACATCACCCGAGGTGGGCTTTAAAATACCGGCCATTAATTTGCTCAAAGTAGTTTTACCGCCGCCATTAGGGCCTACTATAAAGGTGCAGCTGCCGTTTTCAATCTCCAAATCTACCTGTTTTAAAATCCACCTATCTTTTGTATACTGAAAACTGACGTTTTCCAGGACAATCAAAATTTTCCCCCTCCATTACGACAGCTTACCGGCAAAAGGAGCCAGGTGCCCATCCTTTAATACTAAAACCCGGTCCGCCACAGCCAGGTTGGCAAAATCATGTTCTATCATCACAATGGTTCTGCCTTCAGCTTTTAATTTCAGCATCATGTCTAAAATCAGTTTTCTTCCGTCCCGGTCGATTTGCGACATGGCTTCATCAAAAATAAGAATTTCCGGCTGTAGGCTTAACACGGAGGCCAGCGCAATGAGCTGGCGCTGACCGCCGGAAAGCTGCTGCGGATTGGCGTGACGAAATTCCGACATACCCACTTTTTTCAGGGCATCTGTTATTCTATGTTCAATCTCTTCGGGAGGAAGACACAGGTTCTCCGGGCCAAAAGCAACTTCATCCTCCACAGTAAAAGAAAACAATTGGTTGTCCGGGTTTTGGAAAACAATACCCAAGGTTGTAGCAATTTGCGGCAGAGTCAGATCCCTTGTGTCCCGGCCGTTAAGGTAAACCTGTCCTTCCATCACACCACCGTAAACATGGGGAATAATGCCGCTTAAGCAATAACAGAGCGTCGATTTGCCAATACCGCTTAAGCCCACAATGGCCACAATTTCCCCTGTGGCCACTGTCAGCTCAAGGTTGTGTAAGATCTTGCGCGCGTCTTTTGCATATTGGAAGGATAGATTTTTTACTTCAATGGGGATCACTTTAACTCAATCTCCATTAAATATTTGTTCCAGCGTTGACCAAACTGGTCCTGTCTAACGACAACCTGATACGGACCGGAGCCGCCTTCTTCCCTGGTGCCCAAATCCTTACCGTCCCGCTTGTAAACAATATAAACATTATCATCTTCCAAAACTTCTTCCAGAGAAAGTGCCACTGTGTAACCGTCCACTGCTTTAGTAATGACTTGTGTTTTGCCTTCAGTGGCAATTTCCTGTTGCGCCAGGATTGCTTTCAGTTCCACACCGGTGTAAGTTGTATCAACCGGGGGTTTGCCACTGCTTTTCAGTACCGCGGGAAATTCTATTTCCTCCAAGGCCAAAATGTCATCAAAAGTGACCTCATATTCTTTGCCGTCGGCTACAATAGTTAAAATGGCATTTTGCTGACTCAAAATTTTATCACCCATTCCTTCCCTGTTTAAATAGGCAAACACACCCACAATGACGGCCAGTATCACTAAAACAATGATAACTTTTTTCATCAGCTTTGACCTCCTTGGGCAACAATATAGGGAATAATTAAATCTTCATACCGGAAAACACCATGATTGCCTGCCTCTTCAGTTGCATGCATACCATGATCGGAAAGAATAAAAACTTTACCGTTCCAATTTGTCACTAATTCCTGCACATACTCATCAACAACCTGGATTTGCTTAAGCGTATTTTCATGCAAGTCCCCGTTGCTATGACCTAAATCATCTATACTATGGAAATGCACCAGTAAAAGGTCATAATCCTGCTCAAGAGCTGTTTTGGCAGAAGCAAAAATTTCATCATCCGTGAGCCCGTCTTTATTGAGGTCAATATTTAATGCCGGCTCAATTTCAGTGTTAAGAATTTTAATATGACCTTCAATTAATGCCGCCTTCTTACCATGTTCCTGCGCCACACCAAAAATGGAAGGAACTTTTAGATCTTTTTGTGCCCGGGAGTAGACACCGTTTTCCGCCGGTGTTTTTCCGGTAATCATGGCAGCGAAGCCGGCATTAGTCACAGGCTGGTAAACCGCTAAAGCCGGTTCTGCTGCCGGCAGGGCAGCCATAAAGGGGGCATAGCCTGCCTCTTTAGCATGCAGGTATTGATGATAACCGAAGCCATCCAAGTACAAAATGAGGACATTTTCCCCGTGGTCTAAATAATAAAGAGTATCATGAAAGAGATCGGTAATACTACGGGCAGGTGGATTGATAATAATGCCGGCTAAATTTTTAATCTCGCCCTCCCTGTGACCGGATACATAATGAAAAGCATTCTCCTTTTCATTTAATTCCAAAAAGCCCTCTGCGTCAATGTAGGCATATTCGCCTTCCCGTCCCATGGCAATTAACTTTTCCACCGTAATCTCCGGCAGTAAGTCCTGTAAAGGAAACATGGTACGCCTGGAATAAACAGAAACACTATACTCGCCTTCTGCCTGTGTGACTGTGGAAGTACCTTCAAAATAAGGAATTGTAGTCATTGCTTGCCGGTAAATTCTTCCCGGCATGAGTGTGCGCAAGTTTTGCGTGGGAGTAATAAGATTAACGCCGTATTCGGGCACCGGCTCTTGAGCCATAACAATTATTTTTTCCAACCTTTTTATATTGCTGCTGACAGGATGATTAAGGTTGATGGCTTCCCAACCGTTTTTTACCGTAAATGTTAGATGACAGCCTTCCAGCTTATCACCGTTGAATTGGGCACTCAACCCGTCCTGACCGATAAGTAAAAGTTCAAACTCTGCAGTTACCGGTTCTGCATGCTGCACCAGATCGGCAAGGGGAATACCCTGAAAGTATTCCCCTTTATAATTCAATTCAACAGGTGTAAATGTCTCCATACTGTCGAGAGCAAAAGCTTGATGCACATCGCCAATGATTAAACAAGCAGGCATATATCCGGAGACCTCCTGTGCAGGTGGTACAATTTTTAATGTCCAAAAGTATCCCATCAGGGCTCCGATCAAAAGCAGGGCAAAGATACGAAACGGGAATTTTTTCAGCACTTTTTATCCTCTCCTGCTCATTAAACTTTTCAGTCCGCTCTTTTCGACTTCCTTGATCACAACATATGCAATCAGCCCGCCTAAACCACCTGAAAGGGAGGCACTGGCCAAACTTAAAATTAAGGGTATCCACGGCAACCTGAAAAATACTAAATTTACCAGGACCGTACCGCTGAGATTAGCGGCAATCCCGGCGGCAAAACAAGCAGTCACACTGCCTCTATAGCGCCAGAAAAGCATCACAATATCAACGGCAATTCCCGGCAAAAGATAAGTGACCAAACTCATAATGCCGTGTGTGCCGAAAATCCCTAAAGCCGTAATCATAATTGCCTGTACGGCCGCCGTCAGTGTTCCTGCTCCCGGTTTTTGCACTAAACCGGCTCCCATAACAAGCCACATCATGTAGAATCCGCCGGCAATAACACCTCCGGGAACAAAGAGGGGACCGGTAATAATTTGGGTCAAAGGCACAATAATCGGTTTTGTGGCAATACCTAAACAGGCCATTAACGCCATCACAATCAGATCGAAGATGGAAAAACGATTTAAAATTCGTTTCAGCATAAATTCACCACTACTTGACAATCAGTTTGGCAACATTTTTGATCCACATATTGCCCGGTTCACCGGTGGGAACTGCCTGTACAGGACCGTTATTTTCATCCAGAGGTTGACCTGCCAGTTTAAGACCTAAAATTGTTTCTTCGCGGCCAATTAATTCCAGGCTGTATTCCTGCGCATAACCGTCGGCAGCTTCCACAATGACGCTCTGGTAATCCGTTGCCCCCAGCATGTCCAAAACATCTTTTAAAGACACACCCTCCCAGTTTTGTGTTTCCTGGGTGCCGTCTTTTTTAGAAAGAACGGCTGTAACTTGCCTCATGCTTAACTTAGCAGCGTCAGCACTTGTGAAAGCAACGGTATTTTCACCAATTCCTTCCACCGTAATACTCCAATCTACTGTTGCTTCGTCCACACCGGCCTCAACAGTACCTGCACCAAGTACTTCAATAGATAAAAGACCTTTAACTCTGGTGTTTTTCGGTAATCCCTCAAAAGCCACTGTAACTTCATCATTATTAACGTAAATTACGCCTTTTTCCAGATCGGCAGCTTCAATTTCCACACTATAGCCGTCTGTAGCCGTAAACAGGTATTTACTGCCTGCAGCCATAGCCACTTCATTCAGCAGATCACTGACAGCTATCCCTGTGATATCGTCAAAGGAAGCGGAAGTGAAATATTCCAACCCTTTTGTGACCGAGAAATAGCCTACATCTTCACTTGTTAAATAAAGAATATCTTTAACATGCATCCCTTTAGGCAAATCCGGAGCCACAAATGCCGGAGCTTCTGCGCCTGAGATTTTCAGATACCCTTGAGCAAACACTTCAAATTTTTCGTTTTTCTCAAAATCATCGGTTGACTTCAAGTAAACTGTCTCTGCTGCAGGCAACGATAAGTCGCTGCAGATTATGGCTTGATCTACGGCATCATAATAAGTGTAATCTTGTGTTTCCAGTGCAGAGACTGCACTTTCCAAAAGGAAAAGCTTTGTTAAAGACTGCTGCTCCCTGGCTTCTAAAATCTCAACTTTAACTAAGTTGCGAATCCAGTACATGGCCCGCTCTTCCGGAATAACCACTCTGATAGGTTTGGTTTTATCTTCCAGAGGCTTACCGTCAATTTCATAGGCTAAAATTATTTCCCTTGCTGCCAGGATTTCCTGCGGCACTTCGATCATATACCCGTCTCCGGCTATCAGTCTGATTCCGTTTAAATCTTGCTGTTTTTTGCCAATAAGCTCTAAAACATCGGCAAAAAGTGCACCTTTAACTTGGTACTTGTCTTCATTACCGCCGGAATCTACGGAAACGACATCCCGGGTAACACTGTCCAGCTGACGAATTTCAGCCACCGTTATAACTTTCTCCTCCAAATCTTTACCGGTAATCACAATTTCCTCACCATCATCACCGGGTTGTAGGCCGGGATCAGAATCCGGCGTACCTTTATTGCCGCTACATGCCGCAAGCAAGAGCAGCAGTAACATTGCAAAAATTACAAAGAATCTTTTCTTCATATTATTGACCCTCCTTAAAATCTCGGAAAACTTTAAAAGCTGCATTAACTCCGTCCACAATAGCCTGGCTTGTCACTGTAGCTCCTGTAACAGCCACAATCTCTTCCGGCTGTTGGGCAATAATTTTCACAAGACGCAAATCAGTATTTGCATCTTTTGCCTGAAAGCGTGCCAAAAACCAGTCTTCTGCCGCATATGCTCCGTAGTTGTCTGTTTCATTATGCTCTAAAATTGAAACTTCAGTTAAACTTTCATGTTCATAATCAATTAAAACAAGCAAAGTTATGAGTCCATTGTAGCCCTCTGTTTCCACAATTAGCAGCATTGAAGCCGGCAAATCCTGCGCCTCTTGAACCAGGTAGACTTCCCTGACACTGTCGTTTTCCAACTTTTTTACCCGCTTTAAACCTTCCGTACTACTGACATAATCTTTAACCGGGGCTGACACTTCTGCCGTGCGGCTACAACCGGCAAGCAACAGGATAGACAAAACTAATAAGGACACTATTTTCCGCACTGCTTACCTCCAGAAGTAGAAAAATAATTAATGCCTCTTCCCATGGAGAGGCATACTACTATCAAATCAAACTTACTTACTTTCACTCCTTTCCCACGGGAGGCTATATCGTTTCCAATATAACCCTAACGGTTTACAATCATAGGTTCCCCTTAGATTTGTAAACTCGGAGCTATGCGTATTCTATTCAGC
>JAAYSO010000067.1 GCA_012523945.1 Bacillota bacterium | reverse complement strand
TTGGATTGTGTGCAAAATGAGCGTTTCGTACCGATAACACTGGAAAGCGTCTTACCCGGTGGGAGGATGGCTTATTCCGTAGAACTCCTGGCAAAAGGTTTTTATCCGGAATTATTTGAATAAGCTTTAAACTCACTTAATCTTTTATTAATTGATTGAAGACGGTAAAGCGTTTATGATATTTAAGGCTGGAGATTCCTGTACCAGCCTCTTTTTTCGTTTTGATTAGGAGATTGGATCAACCTTGCAAAACGCCGTCTTTCCTGTGCAAAGAAGAAATAAATAGTGTAAATTAGCCTTTTCAAATTGTTTTTAATATAATAGAATAAGATAGTAAAAAAATATTATGTGTACCCGTTAGGTGAGGTTACTATACAAAAATACGCTACTGCCCTGAAACATCGAGAGATGCCAAAGGGTTAGCAGGCAGCATCGGATTAAGGTGCTACCTAATGTAGCTAGGGATTTCCCTTACGTTGTGTAGAGCCAAAGCTGTCACGAGGGAGAAGTATGATTATTTTCTTTTGTTGTTCTCTACTCGTTGACACGAGTAGTTTTTTTATGGGGAAGGAATTAGATCGATCTTGATTTTAACGGAGGTGATTTAGAGATGGATACAGATCCCGGGCGAAGTATAAATAAAAAATTTGATCTTGGGGGATTATCGTCTTTAGATCACCTTACGGCGATAACTCCTGATCGTTAATGAAAGGGAGGTTGAGCACAATGAATTTCGCAAACTTGCAGGCATTAATGCAAAAGAAACAGTATGCAAAACTGATAGATAATCTGGCTAAAAGCCATTATGCCGATATCGGTGAATTTATTAATCAGTTAGATACAAAAGAATCAATCCTGGTTTTTAGGTTGTTGCCGAAAAAAGTGGCGGCGGAAGTATTTGCCTATTTGGATCCGGAAAGCCAGGCACAAATTTCGATGCAAATTAATGAAAAAGAATTACATGATATTCTCAACGAGCTTTACTTTGATGATAAAATAGATTTTCTGGAAGAAATGCCGGCCAATGTGGTCAAACGCATCTTGCGCAATTCTCCGGAATCGGAAAGAAAACTGATTAATCAATTTCTTAATTATCCGGAGGATTCCGCCGGCAGTTTAATGACAATTGAATTTGTTGACTTAAAAAAGGAAATGACAGTGGAAGAAGCACTGGCGAGAATCAGGGAAATTGCCCTTGATCGGGAAACTATTTATACTTGCTATGTTACGGACGCTTTTCGTCACTTGGAAGGGATTGTTTCCCTGCGTGATCTGGTCATTGCCCGGCCGGAACAAAAACTGGAAGAAATAATGCAAAAAAGAATGGTCGCGGCCACCACTTTGGATGACAAAGAATATGTAGCCGACTTGATTAAAAAATATGACCTTTTGGCTATCCCGGTAACAGATATTGAGAGGCGTTTGGTTGGTATTATTACGGTGGATGACATTGTTGATGTCATTGAAGACGAGAACACTAAAGATATTCATAAAATGGCCAGCGTGGGTGAAATTGACATTAACTTATTATGCGCAAGCCCTCTTTTTCTCATTAAAAAACGTTTGCCGTGGCTCTTGGTTTTAATCTTTGTCAATATTTTTTCCGGCTTAGGTTTGGCTTATTTTGAAAATACAATCCAGGCAGTCATATCTTTAGTCTTTTTCTTGCCGCTTTTAATTAACAGTGCCGGTAATGCCGGCTCGCAATCTTCGGCACTTATGGTTCGTGCTCTGGCTCTGGGGGATGTTAATAAAAACGATTGGTTTAAATTGCTGAAAAAGGAAGTTGTCGTGGCATTGCTTCTGGGTTTAGCCATGTCGCTTGCCGTTTCCGTTATTGGTGTTTTTAACAGCACTTTTGATGTTGCCATTGTTGTGGCTTTATCCATGCTTTCTATTGTGCTGATAGGCAGCACCATCGGTATGTCACTTCCTTTCCTTTTAAGTAAACTAAATTTAGACCCGGCCACGGCCAGCGGTCCGCTTGTAACTTCCATAGCCGATATTGCCGGCGTCATTGTCTACTTCTCAATCGCTACCTGGTATTTCAAACTTTAAGCCTGCAATACTGGAAAGGGGGGATGCAACATGACTTTAGACAGAATTAAATTCTTATTAAAAAATAAAGATTATACCCGGCTGAAAACGGAGCTCTTACAAGAACACCAAGCCGATATTGCCGAATTTATCAATGAGCTTGATGCCAAAACATCATTAATGGTATTCAGACTCTTACCCAAAGATGTGGCTGCTAATGTTTTTGCATATCTTGCTCCGGAAAGCCGGTCCCAAATATTGCTCCAAAGCGAGGAGACAGAACTGCATGAGATTTTGGATGAACTTTTCTTTGATGACAAAATAGATTTTCTGGAAGAAATGCCGGCCAACGTGGTCAAACGCATCCTGCGCAACTCATCTGAAGCAGAAAGAAAATTAATTAATCTGTTTCTAAACTACCCTGAAAATACAGCCGGCAGTCTTATGACCATTGAACTTGTTGATTTGAAAAAAGAAATGACTGTCAGTGAAGCATTGGAAAAAATCAGACGTGTTGCCCCCAACAGGGAAACAATCTACACTTGTTATGTCACTGATGCTACACGCTATTTGGAGGGGATTCTTTCTTTACGTGATTTAGTGATTGCTTCCCCGGAACAAAAACTTGAAACCATTATGCGCAAAAAAATCATCTCAGTGAGTACACTGGATGACAAAGAATATGTTGCCGATTTAATTAAAAAGTACGACTTAATTGCCATTCCTGTCACAGACACTGAAAACAGGCTGGTTGGCATCATCACAGTTGATGATATTGTTGATGTCATCGAGGATGAAAGTACTGAAGATATTCACAAAATGGCAAGTATTGGTGAAATTGATGTTGATTTGCAGGAAGCATCACCTATGTTCTTAACGAAAAAGCGTCTTCCCTGGTTGTTAATCCTGGTTTTTGTGAATATTTTTTCCGGATTGGGGATTGCACTATTTGAAGAGACGCTGCAAACCGTCATCGCTCTTGTGTTTTTTTTGCCGCTTTTAATTGACAGTGCCGGCAATGCCGGTTCTCAATCTGCCACTTTAATCATCCGGGCATTGGCTTTAGGTGAGATAAAAATTGACGACTGGCTTGAACTGTTAAAAAAAGAACTTGTTGTGTCGCTTGCTTTAGGCCTGTCCATGGCTGCCGCAGTTTCTGCCGTTGGCTTCGTGCGTGGCGGTTTAGATCTGGCTATTGTTACTTCACTTTCTATGGCTGCCGTTGTTTTAGTCGGCAGTACCATTGGTTTGTGCTTGCCCTTTCTGTTAAGTAAATTCCAATTGGATCCGGCCACAGCCAGCGGCCCGCTGGTAACTTCCATCGCAGATATTGCCGGTGTTATCATTTATTTTTCCATAGCCTCGTGGTATTATGGCATTTAATTGCCATCTTCATCTGAGATGTATAAATTTAAAAAGGCGGCAGGGATCATCCCAACCGCCTTTTTCTGATGTTTTTCAGCTTTAAAAGTCAGGTGTGCCCATCATATTTTTGCGACGTTCCACATCCGGGTGGTCCTCATAACGACGTAATGCTTCCATAACTTCAGCATGATTTTTTTCAATGAGGGGAATAAACTCAGGAAAAGGGAGAATCCATTTGTCATTGCGTTTGATGCCTTCTAAAGTGATGCGGGCCAGTTCTACCGGATCAATGCCCCATTCAATTGCTTTTTTCAGTTCAGCAAATACTTGCGGGTCTTCACCGTAATAGCCGGTATTGGCGTACTTGGCAGGCCTGGTTTTTACTGCTTCGTGTATATTGGTATTTACGCCTCCCGGACATAGACAGGAGACTCCGATATTATATTTTTCCAACTCCAGGCGTAAGGCTTCACTTAAACCGCGGACGGCAAATTTTGAAGTTGTGTAGATGCCGGCAGATGGTACGGCGACAAAGGCACTCATGGAAGCAGTGTTGACAATATGGCCGCCTTGGCCGTAGTCAATCATCCTTGGCACAAAAGTCATAATGCCGTTAATAATTCCTTTTAAGTTTACATCTAGCTGCCAATCCCAATCGTCATATGTAGCTTTTTCAATGGGACCAAACTGGCTGACGCCGGCAGTATTACAAAGCAATTGTACTGTACCGAAAACTTTTTCCACTTCATCAGCCGCTTTGGCGTAGGCAGTCCGGTCGGTGATATCCAGTAGGATGCCATGAACTTCTACGTCTTTGTCTTTAAAATATGCCAGTGCTTGGTCTAAATGATCTTTACGAATGTCGGCAATGACTACTTTCATGCCTGCCTCCTCGGCAAATACTTTTGCCTGGCCGAAAGCTACACCGGATCCTCCGCCTGTAATAAATGCCACTTTACCTTTGAGTTCTTTCACAATTTCTCCCCCTTGTAACAAAAATGTCAAAATCTTCTGTGTTTTCATCATAGCATGCGGCTAAACTCCGGTCAATTTGTTTGTCAAGTGTCGGCCCCTGAATCAGTTAGAATTTAAACTAATCTGACTGCTGAAGAAAGGAAAATTCTCCATATTGTCGAAGATATTAAGCAAATCAAGCTTGCTTCACCATGAAATTCACTTGCGTAGACACTGAAGGGAGAGTGTTGCCCGGTAAAAACCTGTATGATAGAATAATTTTAGATTTCTGCTAATTTTCAGAATTGGGGCGTAGATATTAAGAAAGCGTTGGGCCGGCTCTTTGCCAATCCAAACCCAACAGCTAAGGAATGGAGGACATATGAGCAAAAAGCTACTTACAGTTTTAGACCCTAAGGGGCAGCCAAGTGGTATTTTTGGAAAAGTTTTAGATCTCAAAAACCCAATGGCTATTTTGGATCCTGAGAAGCAGCCCACCAGTACCCTTGAAGCGATGATAGGACAAAAAATGGCCGACCGGCTTGACACCCTGGAAGGCAAGACTGTCTACTTGGTAGAGACGGGCTTTGCCGGTGCCGCCGATTTTATGAAGGAAGTTGAAGGCTGGTTTCAAAGAAATATGCCCAGTGTTAAAACAGTTATGCGGTCTAAACGGGGAAATATGTTTACCGATGATCCGGAATTGTGGCAGGAAATTAAAGAACATGGAGACGCCGCCATTGTTGGCGTAGGCGGGTGAGACGGATGTTCGGCGAGTATCGCCGATATCGCCCGTACGCTTGAAAGTGAGTGCGGTGTTCCCACTGTGCCTGTGGTAACCGCCCGTTTCGAGCATTATGTCCAAAATGATTCGCGGAACCATGGCATGTTTTTGCGTTATGTCTTTCCTCCCCATCCGGTAGGTTTTATACCTAAAGAAAAGCTGCGTGGCTATGTGGATGGTATTAACCCTGTTTCCGGTAAACCGTTAATGCCAGAAATGGTAGAGGCTTTAACAAAACCGTTAACAGAAGAAGAAAAGAACCCTGTAATTGAAAAGAGACCGAAACGCCCGCGTCTGCTGCCACCTGATACGGAAGAGAATTTATACCGGCTCTTTATTGAAAACGGTTGGACTGACGGCAACCCCATTATTCTGCCGACAGAAGAACGGGTAGCCGAAATGTTGACCGGTACAGATCGCGATCCCCAGGAAGTTATTGGCAGAATGTCCGTTACCACTCATCAGGAGCGCCTCGAATACACTGTAGAAAAAGTGGCTGTGATTGCCGTCATGGCAGGTTGCAGACCGGAACATTTACCGGTACTTTTGGCTATTGCTGCTACGGAAATCCCAGCATTCCCCAGCTCTACCACATCTTTCTCCAGTATGATTATGGTAAACGGTCCTATTCGCCATGAGATCGGTATGAACTGTGGTTTGGCAGCATTAAGCCCCTTTAACTATGCCAACTCCGTCATCGGACGCGCCTGGACATTAATGAGTATCAATTTTGGTGATGCAAGGCCCGGAGATACCTTTATGCATTCATTGGGCCATCCCATAAACTATAATAACCTCTGTCATGCAGAAAACGAAGAAGACTCTGCTTTTGAACCTTACCATGTGGAAAAAGGTTTCAAACCGGAAGAAAGCACAGTTACTTTATTTAGAGGCTGGAATTACAACGGGATAAATTTAGGCCCGGCCAAAGCTATGGCGGAAGCGCTTAAAAGACAATCTTCCATGGGCAGGGCAGGCACCTTTATTATGGACCCGCTTGTTTCTGCTCACCTTAAAGATGAAGGTTTCAAAACCAAGGAAGAATTGCGCCAATATATTGCCAAAGAAGCGGAAACCTTCCCGCAAATGATCAATTTTATTGTGGTGGGCGGGCAAACAAATCCCATGTGGGCATTAACCGACTATACACCTTCTATTACCGTGTCCATTGACGAGTGGATCCCCAAAACAGGCATCAAAAAAGATGAAAAACCAATCAGGATGCCGCAGCCGGTTCTGTGTAAGGACGGAATTTGCGGTATTTAGTATGACTTGAGATAAATCTTAAAACGGCTTTTGGCATTGCTAAAAGCCGTTTTAAGGCAAAATAAACTGCTTTTAAAATTTAAACTAATTATTTTGTCATGGGAGGAATGGCCGGTGACACGGAATAATGTGGTAACAGTATTGGATCCCCGGGGACAGCCTAGCGGTGTCTTTGGCCGCCGCTCAAGCGGTGACAATCCGGGAACAATCTTGAGTCCCAGGGTACGTCCCGTAGATGATCGGGAATCAATGGAAAAATTGCAAATGGCGGAACGGCTGGATACGCTGGAAGGAAAGCTGATTTACCTGGTGGATGTTGGTTTCCCCGGCAGTAAGGAATTCTTGGAAGAATTGGCAGAATGGTTTAAAGAGAATATGCCCAGTGTGAAAGTGGTTTATAAGCAGAAAAAATTTGATCCTTACAGCGATGATCCTGAATTATGGGAAGAAATCCACGCCAACAAAGGTGACGGAGTTATCCTCGGCGTGGGCGGGTGAGATGGCTGTTCAGCGAGTCTCGCTGATTTCGCCCGTACTTTGGAGGATCATTACAATATTCCCACTGCTCCCATTGTTACAGCCCGTTTTGCCGACTATATTTTGAAAGATTCCAGAAGCCACGGTATGCTTTTACGCTATAGTTTCCCTCCGCACCCGGTAGGTTTTATACCCAGATCTCATTTAAAAGATTATATTAAGGGAAACGACCCGTATACCGGAAAGCCTTTAATGCAGGAAATTATCGATGCCCTGACAAAACCGCTCACTGAAGAAGAGAAAAATCCTGTTGTGCCGAAAAGGCCTGGACATCCGCGCTTGTTACCTCCCGATACGGAGGAGAACTTGCACCGGTTGTTTTTGGAAAGCGGTTGGACAGACGGCTTGCCTATTGTGCTGCCCACAGAAGAAAGAGTGGCAGAAATGCTGACCGGCACAGATGCCGATCCCAATCAAGTGGTGGGCAGGATGTCCATAGCTTATTATGAAGAAAAACTGGAGTATACGGTAGAAAAAGTTGCTGTCAATGCTGTGATGGCAGGCTGTAGACCCGAGCATTTGCCGGTGCTTTTGGCCATTGCCGCCACCCAGCATCCCTCACTGCCCAGTTCCACCACTTCGTTTGCCAGCATGCTTTGTGTAAACGGTCCTATTCGCCGTGAGATCGGCATGAATTGCGGTCTGGCGGCCTTAAGTCCCTTTAATTATGCCAACTCTGTAATCGGCCGTGCCTGGACGTTAATGAGTATTAACTTTGGCGAAGCTAGGCCAGGTGATACTTTTATGGCATCAACAGGTCATAATTTAAACTATAACAATATGACTTTTGGCGAAAATGAAGAGGATAGTCCCTTTGAACCTTTCCATGTGGAAAAAGGTTTTAAACCGGAAGAGAGCACTGTCAGCATTTTCAGAGGCTGGAATGTGTTGGGTCTTGGTTTAGGTAATGCGGAAGAAATGGCAAAAGTCCTCAGAAACCTTCCCTCCATGGCTCCCACCGGGACATTTGTGATGGATCCCCTTGTAGCCAGGAGTTTAATTGATGAAGGATTTAAAACTAAAGAAGAGTTAAGGAAATTTTTTGCGGAAAAAACCGGCTACCCACCCTTTGCCATCAACTTTATGGTGGTAGGCGGCCAGACTAACCCGCTGTGGATTACAACAGACTTTGTTTATACGGAAACTGAAAGTATTGATAAGTGGATACCCAAAGACGGCATCAGAAAAGATAAAAAACCTTTACGTATGCCTGAACCTTTGGTTTGTAAAGACGGAATCTGCACTTTACCAGGATAGGAGGAAGAAAAGTATGCAAGATGTAGCAGGAAAAGTAGCCTTTATCACCGGTGGGGCCAGTGGCATCGGCCTGGGTATAGCCAAAGCTTTTGCCGGAGCCGGAATGAAAGTTGTAATTGCCGATTTGCGTCAGGAAGCCCTTGATGAAGCAATGGCTTATTTTCAAGAGAAAAACCTACCGGTACATCCGTTAAGGCTTGATGTCACTGACCGCGAGGCGTATGCCAGGGCGGCAGATGAAGCGGAAGAAGTATTTGGCAAGGTTCATGTGCTGGTAAATAACGCCGGGGTAGCAATGCCGGGCAGTATTGAAAAAACCACATTTAAAGATTGGGATTTCGGTGTGGGTGTAAACTTTATGGGCGTGATCAACGGAATTCTGACTTTCTTGCCTCGCATGCTTGAACTCGGCGAGGAAGCCCATATTGTCACGACCTCTTCCATGTCCGGATTATCTGTGGTGGATGGAAATGTGATCTACAACTCTACGAAAGCAGCTCTAATTACAATGACGGAAACAATGGCTGCAGATTTAAGAAATTCAAACGTGGGTGTTTCCGTGTTTTGCCCCGGGCCGGTATCTTCAAATCTTGGATATACATCACAAGTTGTCCGGCCGGATCATTTGAAAAATGAGTGGCAACTGAAAAACCCGCCCCCGCAGAAAAACTCTTCCGCCCATGATGTCTTTATGTCGCCGGAAGAAGTAGGTCAACGTGTGCTGCGCGGTATCAGGCGGAAAGATCTTTACATTATTACCCACCCTGAATTTAAAGACGGACTTAAAGCTCGTTTTGATGCCATCTTAAGAGCATTCCCTGCTGAACCTATTAATGAGGAACGTAAAGCCGTCATTAAAACTATAGGCACATTGCTTTATAATCCAATCTATGAAACGCAAACTACCCCGGGAGAGCCGGATTGGGATTAGAAACCAGATGCACTGCCCCAAGGGCAGTGCATCTTATTACAAAGCAAAAGACAAGCAGTAAACTCGGCCGTAAATTTAATAAATTAAATAGAAAAGGAAAGAAGGAGGCAGGTTGATGGAAAACTTACAAGGCAAAACTGCTTTTATCACCGGAGCTGCCAGTGGCATCGGTCTTGGCATTGCTAAAGCATGTGCCCGGCACGGTATGAATGTAGTTATTACAGATGCGCGCCAAGACGCACTTGATGAAGCAATTACTTATTTTAAAGAGAAAAACTATCCAGCCCATACTATTTTGCTGGATGTAACCGACCGTGAGGCTTACGTGAAAGCAGCAGATGAGGCAGAGGAAGTTTTTGGCAATGTTCACGTTTTAGTTAATAATGCCGGGGTAGCTGCCGGCGGCGGCCCGATACATGAAGCTACCTTTAAGGATTGGGACTTTATTATTAATGTTAACTGTACAGGTGTTGTCAACGGTATCGCCATTATTGTTCCCCGTATTCTGAAACACGGTGAGGGCGGACATGTGGTCAGCACTTCCTCCACAGGAGGTATTTTTGCTGTTACAGGATCCGGTCTTTATAATGCCACCAAATATTTTGTGGCCGGATTAATGGAAACACTGGCCTGTGATCTAGAAGGTACCGGTGTAGGTGCGTCAGTTTTTTGCCCCGGCCCCGTTGCCTCTAATTTAGGTATGTCTTCCCAGGCTGTTCGCCCCGAACACCTGAAAAATGAAAATACTTCGCCTCCACGGATTCCCAAAGGGGTGCGCCCGCAAAGAGCCACGGATTGGTCGAAGCATTTTATGACACCGGAAGAAGTGGGCGAACGTGTTGTAAGAGGCATTAAAAGAAATGATCTTTTCATTTGGACTCATCCCGAATTCAGGGAAGGTATTAAAGCCCGTAATGATGCTCTTTTACGCGCCATTCCTGATGAACCTATTAATGAGAAAAGGGCTCAAGTTTTAAAAAATTTTGGTACTTTGACTTATAATCCAATTTATGAAAAACAAACTACACCCGGGCCATTAGAGTGGAAACCTGAAGAGGAATAAGCCAACAAAAAAGAGCTGCTGCAGCGTTAAGTTTAAACGCTAAAACAGCTCTTTTTCATTTCTCTGCTTGTTTTACCAATAAGAAGTAAGCATAGGCAAAAGGAATTTTATAAATTGTTTCCGGGCGTACTTTTTCCGGGCAAAAGTTTGTTTCCAGGTACCAAAGCTTACCCTGCCGGTCAAGGGCCAAATCAAACCCCATTTCGGCCGACCAGGGGTAAATAATGGCAAAACATTGAGCCAGTTTAAGGCTTAATGCTCTAATTTTTGCTCTGTCTTTCTTTTTAAGCTTCAACTCTGAAAGGGAAACCATCTTTCCACCTTGGCTTATATTAGTAATCCGGTCTTTTTCACCTGCCACCCGTGCCACGCGGCTGGTTAATTGCCATTTATTGTGTCCGTTTCTTTGTACTATTGCTCTTAAGTCAAAGGGAAGTCCCTGATCATTTTTTAACCAAATCCATTGCTGGACCAGAAAGGAAGTCGGCCGGGGAAAATTATTGTCATAGAAGCTTTTTAGCTGTGTGTCTAAAATAGAAACCACTTTGGGAGGGGCGGAAATTTTGGCGTTGCGGTGCTTATTGCCGGGAGAAGTCTGCATGATCCGATATTTATTTGCCTCTTTTTCGATAGTCGTTATATTTCTGCCTTTAGAACCAAAGAGGGGCTTAATAATTACTTTCTGGTATAGATTGATTAATTCATTTAAATGGGCAAAGGACAATTGCTTTGTGGCCGGCACATGCTCCTTTACATCACTAAACTGCTGTAAAAACTCGCAGTTTTTTAGTTTATTTGCTTGTTCAATTAAAGGCAGGTTAAGAAAATAAAAATTTTTGTTCTGCAAAATTTTTATCTTTCCTACTATTTGCCTGTCCCTGATATAGCTTGTATTGCGGACAAGATTAATTTGTGGCAGAGCAATAGTTTTCTTTTCTGTTTGCTTGTGGATAGGGGAGTAGACCAGTGCTTCCACCAGAGGCGAATCTTTTTTGAGCTCCTGCAAACTAAAGAAGCAGATATCTGTTCCGTATTGCTCCGCCAAATCTTTGTAGTGGTTGAAATCAGCAAATAGACAAGGCCGTTTACCGCTGAAAAAGGCAGAGGGCAAGATAATTCCAATCATAGAAATTTTCCTTCCGTGACAGGGTGGAAAAAATCAAGATAGTTTTTACGTTCTTTAATTAATTGAAAACCATATTTTTGCAGGCAGTTTATGGCCGCCGCGTTTGTTTTACGGACTGTGGCTGTCAGCCCTTTAAAATCAGGGTATTTTTTGCAGCCGTAGTGCATGATTTTTGAAAGCACTTGAGCTGCGTAACCCTGTCTTTGTGCGTGCTGTTCAAAGGCCAAAATGTAGATATAAATTGTTTTGTCTTGAGGTCTGTAGTTAAAACTGGTAAAACCGATTTTTTTCTGACTTTGATAAAGCAAATAAGTTTTGTATTGATCCAGTCTTTTGGCTTCCATGTTAATTTCCCGGCGGGCTAGATTAAGAGCATATTCTTTTTCACTTTTTGGCATGCGTTTAAACTTTAACATCTGTATTCCTCCGGCTGTAAGATTTCCAGCTTTTTTTCTATATTACTATGCAACAGCGGCTGCAAATGTGTTTGTTTCTAAGAACGCGGAGAAAAAAATCGTCCCCACAAGAGGACGATTTAGCTGCTTAGTTTAAAATGCTCCCACCAAAAGAGAAACGATTAATCCAATAGTTAGTCATGGAGCCCACATGAACCCCACGGTTACTGGTTGCGTGCAGTATTTGTCCGTTCCCCATGTAAATGGCCACATGGGAGATAGTACCTTTTTCATTAGTAAAAAACATTAAATCTGCAGGCTTAAGATTTCTCCAGTTAGTAGTTATTTTTCCGTTTTGCTGCACAAAAGCTGCCTGTTTTCTGGAGTTGCCCGGAATCCATTTGCCTGTGGCATCATAATATGCACGCCTGGTAAAGGCAGAGCAGTCAAAGGTGGCGGTACTTGAGCGGTTGGAATTATATTCATAAGGTGTACCTACATATTTCAAACCGGCCTGAATTATTTTTTCCCGCAGATTACTTACCTGGGACTGATTAGTGCTGATAATTCTTCTGGCACCGAGGTAATAACGTTTTGCTTCAGGGTCGTTTAGGCTCATGACCCTGATGGTTTTGAACGGTTTATAGGAAATAATAAAGCGGTTATTGCCAAGATAAATTCCGGCCGAAGTCAGTCTTGTGGAGCTTGTCCCAAAAAACACGATGTCACCGGGCTGTAGTTCTCCTTTTGTTACCGGTGTGCCCTCTTTACTTAAAGCAGTTAAAGTACCCGGTAGTTTGATGCCAAATTTGCCGTACAAATACTGAATACTTTTTGCCGAATGGTAAACTGCCCTTTTGCCGTTATCTTTTAAAGCTTCGGCGGCAATATCTTTACCCGTAACTGCAAAGGCCTGACCGGCAAGGCATAAAACAATCAAGAACACTAAGACAGCGGTAAAAAACTTCCCTTTATGTATTTTCATAACCCTTCCTCCTTTATGAATTAATCATGGTGTCTTAAAAATAACGGTATGTGAATTTTCCCAAAAAAGCAAATGTAATTGTTGGCATCAAAGCGCATAATTACCACACTTTATTTATACAGACAAATAATTTTATTTGCCGGCTAAATTCCCTGCAGAGTAAATAAGCAGTTATTGTTCCGCCTGTTGCCATCAAGCATATACTGTGAATAAGTCTATACAGTGAGGTGGAGCAAATGCAAATGAGCTCAAATTTACAAGGACAGTATTTGATTATCGGTGTTTTTATCTCTCCCAGGCATGCCCGGTGTCTTCTGACGCAAAATAAAGAGTTTATAAATTCACACCGCTATATTCGCTATCTTGAATTGGCAAAAGCCAACCGGTCGCATAATATTCTGCTTTATTTCTTTACCCATGATGATGTTTACTTTGACAAACAAACAGTAGCCGGAATTTTCTACAATCGTGAACATAACAGCTGGCATAAAAATAATTTTCCCTTTCCGCACTACCTTTACGACCGGGGCGGGGGAAGGGGGAAAAAAGCGGAACATATCATTACTGTTTTTAGCAAGCTTGGTATTAAAAATATTAACGCCCTACATTATTTTGATAAGTGGGATCTCTATGAAAAATTAACTAAAATAGATGCCGTTTCTTCATACTTACCCTTTACGGTACCGGGAGATTACAGTTTGATCCCTGAAATGTTAGCGCGGTACGGCCATATCTATGTCAAAGCCAGGAGGGGAAGTTGCGGCTTAGGAGTGATGCGGTTGGAAGAGTTGCCCGATAAGCAAAACATTAGATTTTATTATTCACGTTTTGACAAACTTTTTAGTAATGTCTTGAAAAAGGAAAAAATACCGGAACTGCTACAGCGTTTTTTTGCTCACCATCCTTTTATTATTCAGGAACCAATTAATTTATTAAAAAAGCATAACCGGATTGTGGATTTTCGCAGTGAGGTACAAAGAAACGGTGAGGGTAACTTAGTGATTACAGGCACAACGGCACGTATAGGGCGTCCCCGTTCACCTATTGCTTCCAATACTTATGCAGAAGATTATTACCCTTTAAACATATTTTTCAAAAAAATTATGAAGTTTAATAATATGCAGTTTTCCCTTATGGATGCAAAAATAAATCATTTTTTAAAAACTGTTTTTCTTGCCGTAGAAGAAGCTTATGGCAGTTTTGCCGAGATAGGCATTGATTTTGGGTTAGATACAAATGGACGCCCCTGGTTAATTGAATGTAATTCAAAATCGGCGCGTGTTGCTTTGTATCTTGCCTACGGGCGGCAAAAGGTGAGACAGTCTTTTTGCAATTTACTGGATTATGCCGGTTTTTTGGCAGAAAGCAAGGCAGAGTAAATGAAAAATATAAAGAAGGTGAACCGGAGAGATGCCTGTACTCAAACAGGTGACGTTATTTTACGAAGCCAATGGCAGTTGGTATCTGAACTTAAAGAAGGAAAAGCCTGCCAGGATAAAGGTGCTTTCATGGGGAGCGGAAGCCATTCCGTTCAATGTAAGTTTTCTTTCCTCGTTCCCGGAGTCCCAGGCAGCGGCGACGTTTAAAGCGTGGGTAGCTCCGGGAAGCCGTGCCCTTCTGGGGCCTTTAATCGGTATTTTAAGTGCTGAACATGAGGATGGGTCACTAAAGGGGAATTTTAACAACTACAAAGCCATTATGGAAGCCGGGCAGAAACTTGGCGGTATTGTTTTTGCTTTTACACCCAGCAGTGTTGATTGGGAGCAAAAGATTATACATGGCATATTCTATGCGCCTCTAAAAAAGCGTTGGCTTACTTGCGTCTTTCCTTTTCCCAATGTGGTCTATAACCGCATTCAGGATCGAATTCATGAAAGTCTGGAAAGCAGCCAGTTATGTATACGGCGCTTCCTTAATTGCCCTGGAGTGACGCTGTACAACCGCGGTTTTTTCAATAAAAGTGAAGTAATTGCTGCTTTAAAAAAAGCGCCGGCTATTAAAAACAATATTCCCGCAACCAGGTCCCTTGATGCTAAAGCAGATTTACAGCGGATGCTCAGGCGATACAATGAAATTTACCTCAAACCTGCCAATGACCGGCTTGGTACCGGTATTATGCGGGTAAAAAAACTGCCTTCGGAAAGAACATATTTGCTGCAGTATTTTGCCGATTATAAACAACAGAAAACATACAAAACACCCAGTATGCACTTTTTGTGGCAAAAAATCCAACAGAAGATGATTAGCTCAAGCTATCTCATCCAGCAGGCAATTCAATTAGCAGTCATAGCAGCATGTCCCTTCGATTGCCGGGTGTTGGTACAAAAAAATCAGCGCGGGCGCTGGGAAATATCGGGGTTAGGTATACGTATAGCCGCCCATCCTCACAGTATGACTACACATCTTCCCAGAGGAGGGCGCATCGGTGAGCCGGGAGAAGTGTTTTTGCAAGCTTTTCCCCGGCAAAACCCAAAAAAAATAAGCAAGAAGGTAAAGCGTCTTTGTCTTGCTGTGGCAAAAGTATTAGAAAAACATTACTCAAATGTGGGGGAAATGAGTATAGATGTGGGGCTTGATCAAAACGGGCGACCTTGGGTGTTTGAAGCAAATGCCAAACCCATGAAATTTGATGAGCCTGAAATCAGAGAAAAACAGGTAGAACAAGTTATTCGCTATGCCCACTATTTAACATTTAAAGCGCGAAAATGAAGATGCCGAAAGAAGCTTTGCAAAAAAATCCAGAACTGATCTGGATTTTTACGCTTTTTTCTGGTAAAGGTAGCATGCGTACTCAAGAATTTTTAAAAATTGCGGTGAGATGCCTTCGGTACCCTCCAACTTTTTCTCAGGCAGTTTGCTTGGTTTGGAATTGGCCTCCAAAAACCAAACCTTGCCGCTTTCATCGATACCTAAATCAATGCCTATTTCCCCAAAGAGGCCGAATTCTTTTTCAAGATAACGGGCGATAAGAAGGCTTATTCTT
Source organism: Bacillota bacterium (assembly GCA_012523945.1). GTDB lineage: Bacteria > Bacillota > Dethiobacteria > Dethiobacterales > Dethiobacteraceae > JAAYSO01. Next base: position 5,485 of record JAAYSO010000067.1, on the reverse strand, counting down.
GATATTTGTGCTTCTGTGGGCAGTGAAGGGTAACCTTTCTTTAATACAGAGTAAACGGTGGAGTAATTTTTTACTTTTCCGCCCAGGGCAGCATTGGTAATGACTGCTCCTTCAGGTGCCACCCTGGCTTGTGTGTAAACAGTTTCCCAGGTGCCCATATTATTTTTGACTAATAGAACTCGCAAATCCCAAGGACAGCCATTTAGTTTGAGCAGCTGTACCCCTTGCTGGAGAACTAAACCTTCAGGCTTGAGCCCAAGATTTTTTAATGCTTGTGGCAAGTTTTTTAAAGTGGGGGCGGTAACTTTTCTATGTTTGTTTTTAGAAAAATAACTGAACACAAAACCAGAAGTTTTTTTCTCCAGCGCGAAAACATTTTTGCCGCCGCTACCATCTGCACTTTTCAAAAAGAGATATTTGTATCTGCCAATTTTTTTCTCAATGTCGGCAAGACCTTTGCTTAAAAAAGTGGGAGGCAAATATTTTTTGAGCGCCGCATATTTATTTAATCTTTGATGAACTTGCCATTTATCTAATTTACAGCTGTTGATAAATTGTATGTCCGGTATTTTTTTTAATCGCTTGCGCGCTGCTTCCACCATGGCTTTTTCTTTGCCGGTAAAACCGGTTCCACGATCATAAATGATATCAGGAAAAGGGAAAAGCTCCTTTTGCCATTGTTTATGCTTGTTCAGCAACTGACCGCAAATAGTTTTTTCTTGCCAGTTAATATTTTTTAGACAAAAGAAATAAAGTGTACACCTTGTTTTTTCATTGGCTTGGACCAGCTTTTGCGCAAATCGCCGCATTTTTGAGCGTTGAAAAAATTTTTCATTGATGAAAACACCAATGATTGGCCTACGGTTGATCTTGATGCTTTGTTTATTTTTGCTTAACTTCACGCCTTCCACCTCTGCAAAGGAGCCATTAACTTATTTAGTTTAGTATATGCGTGCCCGCCGGCAGTGCTCAAGGGGCTGCCGGGAAAAAGCAGATAAAATGAGTGAAGGCCGGTAAAGCCAAAGGCATACAAGGCAGTCTATCTGTTTAAACACAGTTCGTATCAATAACACTTTATTTTGGTCAGCATATATTGAAATATGAAAGTGAAAATTTTTTGGTAAATCGCTGGCTGCTTAAGTAAAGTTTACTGCTGTGAGCAAACATGGTAAAAGGAATGATTAAATGAGTTCTTATCAAGTTGTGCGCAGTAAAATAGCCAAAACCAAAGTGCTTTTAACTGAACCCTGGCTGGCACGTTTTGTGCCCGAAACTAAACTGTTTAGCAGTGAAAATTTAAAAGCAATGCTTGCTAAATTCAATGAAGTATATGTGAAACCTGACCGTGGTCGTAGGGGGGAAAGAGTGATTGCAATCAGTGTCCTTCCTGATGGAAGTTATCAAATTAAACATGAAAATGCGGAGAACACTGTTGAAAAAATTGCAAATGCTGTTAATTTTGTCAAGAAAATTGCCGGGAATGATCAATTCATCGTACAGCGGGGTATCACCATGCTTTGTGTTGATGAGTCCCCCTTTGATTTAAGAGTTAATGTGCAAAAACCTTATGCAAAGTGGATAGTTTCAAGTATGATTGCCAAAAAACAGGCGCCGGGTAAAATTGTTACAAATTACAGCCAGGGAGGAATTTTGCTTGAATTTGAAGAGGCTTTAAAGCTGGCAGGTTTAGAAAAGAGTCAAGTCAGTAAGATAAAAAAATTATTAACAAATATAGGAGAACGTACAGCCAGGGTCTTAAATGAAAAATATCCTGGATTAAGGGAACTGGGGCTGGATATTGCCCTTGATAAAATGTCACATAAACCGTGGATTTTAGAGGTAAATACAAAACCGCAGTATCCAAAGGGGTTAAGTGACAAGTTTGATCGCTATCGTCGCATTATTAAACAAAAAAACGGCTAGTTGCCGGCCAAACTTTTAACAAATAGTAAAGGAGCTTGTTTTAAGTTGCGAATCCAAAATTACCCTAGACCAGTAGTAGCAGTATTGTTAAGAAGGGAAATTCTTATAAACCTGCAAAAACAAATTAATCAATCTTGGATTCATTATCTGGTTGAAGCTAATCAGGTAGTTAACAATACTCTTTATTTTTTTTCCATCGGCGATGTAAATTTGGCTGCAAAAACGATTAAAGGCTATTATTGGCATCAAAGACGGCAAAAATTTGTCCAGCAGGATTTTCCCTTGCCGGATGTGCTTTATGTGAGGTCGGGCTTTAATAAAAGATACACCAAAACCTACAGGAACCTCTGTCAGGAAGTAAGGAAGAAAAAGGGGCACGTGATTACACATTATACATTTAATAAATGGCGGCTCTATCAAGTTCTTAGCCAAAACCCGGTTTTAAAAAAATATCTGCCTGCCACCAGAACGGTAGAACAAGCAGATGATATTGCAAAAATGCTGCAAAAATACAAAACTGTTTATCTAAAAACCCATATCGGCAGAAAAGGTGAAAGTGTTTTAAGGGTCAGAACAATGCCTGACGGCAGTTATCAATGCAGTAATTTCCGCAACGGACAATTGGATATAAAAATTGTTCCGGATTTCCAAACATTAATCATGGAGATTAGAAACTTTTTTCAACACAAAAAATATTTAATCCAGGAAGGGATACAACTTTTGCAATTTGAAAACAGACCTGTTGATTTGAGAGCAGAGGTCCAGTATGATGGCGACGGCAAAGTAGATATTTTAGGCATTTCAGCCAGGTTAGGTCGGCCTTTATCTCCCATTACCACCCATGGTGATGCCTGCAAATTTGAAGATTTTTTCCTTAATTACCTGGGTTACACAAGGGAGCAGTTAGAAAAACTGCGGGCTGACGTTTATGTCTTTCTCACCACTGTCTATGATTACCTGCAGAAAAACTACGGCAGGTATGCAGAAATAGGCATCGACTTTGCCATTGATCCCAATCATCATCTTTGGTTTATAGAAGCTAACTCCAGATCAACAAAAGTATCCCTGCAAAAAGCATATGGTAAGGCAGCACTTTATAAAAACTCCAAAAACATCTTAAATTATGCAAATTATTTGTATAAGCGCCCGAAAAGGAGCGGAAAAGTTGTCGCTCCATAAGATTAACGTGATTTTCTTTACAAACATATAATGTCTTTAGCTGCCAACCTAAAGTTTTATTCAAATCAAGCTGTAAAATGATCAGGAGAAAAGAGGTTTGGTTCAGTCTCAAGATGAAGAAAAATACTATTAAATACCTGGCTGCCCGAAAGCGAGTGAAAGAGCTTGAGTCTTTAATTCAGGATTATAGCGAACAAAAAGACAAAATCCCTGATGGGATAACATTATGGCCAAAGATTGAGAAAAACCAGAAGCGACTGCAGGCTGCCTTCAATGCCACCGTGCAGCAATGGCAGGACTGGCACTGGCAGGTGGAAAACAGGATTTGTGAGGTCGAGCTGCTGGCAGAGTTGTTATCGTTAAACGCAAAACAAAAACAGGATATGGAACAAGTGTGCCGCTCATTTCGCTTTGGCATCTCTCCTTACTACTTAAGTTTAATTGTTGACGAAATCCCTAACCCTCTTTACCGCCAGGCAATTCCCAGCATTGAAGAAATTTTAGACCGGCAAGGGCAGGCAGATCCCATGGCAGAAGAAAAAAGTGCACCGGCACCGGCAGTGGTACAGCGATACCCGGACAGAGTGATAATTAATGTTACAAACCGCTGTGCCATGTTCTGTCGCCACTGCCAGCGGCGGCGCCGCATAGGTCAGACAGATAAAAACACATCCACCAATGATTTATTGGCTGCCATAGAATATATCAGAGCACATAAACAAATCCGGGATGTTCTCATTACCGGCGGCGATGCCCTTATGCTTGATGACCGGTTATTGGATTGGTTGTTGACGGAACTGGAAAAAGTGCCTCATGTAGAAATCAAACGTCTTGGCACACGGGTACCTGTCACCTTGCCCATGCGCATTACTGATAAATTATGCAGTATGTTAAGCCGCCATTTGCCGCTTTATTTAAACACCCAGTTTAACCATCCGCTGGAAATCACTCCTTTAGCAGCACAAGCTTGTCTGAAATTGGCCCGTAGTGGTATTGCCCTGGGAAATCAGTCCGTCTTACTGGCCGGTGTTAATGACGATGCTTTTGTTATCAAAAAACTAAACCAAATGCTTTTAAAAATAATGGTGCGACCTTACTATCTCTTTCACGCCAAACCGGTAATGGGCACCAAACATTTTCGCACTTCCGTGGAAAAAGGTATTGAAATCATTAAATCTTTACGGGGCACCACCTCCGGTTTAGCCATTCCCACCTATGTAGTTAATGCGCCGGGAGGCCTCGGCAAAATAGCTCTCTATCCACAATGCCTGCTTGATAAAAACGAAGACAAAGTATTTTTGCAGACCTGGGAAGGGAAAATAATTGCATACGACAATTAGAACAAAAACCGTGTCCGGCACGGTTTTTGTCATTTAGCCACAAAACACGGCTGGTTAACCTGCAGTCGGCAGCAAAAATATGGTAAAGGAAAATCTGAGCCAATGTAGAAATCAGTTATACCGGTTAAATCGTTTGGGGTGAGCTGCTTTACAAACTTTTTGTGGGATGTTAGAAGGTAATGGTGAGCTTAAGGAGTAGATTATGCAAGAAGTCATTTTGGGGATTATTAGCCAATACGGCTATCTGGGAATTTTTCTTTTAATCACAGTGGAAAATATCTTCCCGCCGCTACCGTCTGAAGTCATTTTAACCTTTGGCGGGTTCTTAACCACATATACCAAGCTGAATGTTTGGGGCGTAAGTATTGCGGCCACCGGCGGTTCAGTGGCGGGGGCACTGATTTTATATGTTATCGGTTATAAATTAAAAGCCAGAGGCATTGCGCAAATTTTCAGCGGTAAAGTGGGAAAATATCTGCGTTTAAGTAAAGCAGACCTGAAACTGGCGGAAAGCTGGTTTATTAGACATGAAAATAAGGCAGTTTTCTTCTGCCGCTTTGTTCCCATTGTGCGCAGTTTAATTTCATTGCCGGCAGGGATGGCAAAAATGCGTTTAATAACATTTTTAGGTCTGACTGTTATCGGTTCTTTCCTCTGGAATGCCGTTTTAGTCATTCTGGGCAGAATTGCCGGTAGCGCCTGGGAAGCAGTGGTTGGCTACCTGGATCTTTACTCCATGGTGGTTTTAATTGTTTTTATCCTGGCGGCCATGGTACTGGGCGCACGTTTCATCAAAAAGCGTTTTTTCAAACCGGAAAAGAGTAAAGAAGAGCAAAGTTAATTGCTTGCTTTCATTATTGGTAAGTGTAATTATATCCACCTTGCTTCGTCTCCTTTCCTAACCGGTGGGGGTTTTTAAGGGAGCAGCCCCTTAAGTTTGCGGGGTGATCAGGACCGAAGGCCCGCCGAAGGGGTGGCAACCCCTAAAGAACAAGAAAGATTCATTATAAAAAAACGTGAAGCGTCTTTCTTGCCAGGCAAAT
>JAAYSO010000066.1 GCA_012523945.1 Bacillota bacterium | reverse complement strand
CCCCCCCCACAAATTTTTTCCTCTTTTATTTTTGCCAAATACAACTATATTAATCGGGTAAACTTTATTTAGGGAACGGAGGGTAGGCATGGGAAAAAGTTATCACGGTTTAGCCACAGGGGTAGGCAGTTTTCCCTCCCAGGAGCCTGAGGAGGCTTTAGAAATTATTTTTGACCGGGTACCGCTTATTCCTCACTGGCCACAACTGCCACAAAAAGATGCCACAGAAAGTATGGTGCGACAATATTTAACGCCTTTGCTGCAAAAAGGACTGGTAAAAGAAGATGCGGAAGGTACGCCTTATTTTACCGTGGACACTGCAGCCGGTGAAGAATATTTACGTAATTTTATGACAAACTTCCCCCTTGCTGAAGATCAGATTAATGCTTATGCTTTTCCGGCCGAAACAGCAGCAGGTTTTTATGCTTTTGCCCAAGCTTTAGAAGACAGACCACGACCGCGATACCTGAAAGGTCAGATTACCGGTCCGCTGACTATGGGTTTAACGGTCTATGATCTAAACGGCAAACCTGCTTTTTATAATAAAGTTTTTCGCAAAATTCTCACATTAACTTTAGCCCTGCAGGTGCGCTGGCAAATTCGTTATTTTCGTCGTTTCAACTTGCCGTTCATACTTTTCATTGATGAACCAGGCCTTTATCTTGTAGGCAAAAAAGATCATACCAGCTTTACCCGGCAAGACGTGGCAGATAGTTTAAGGCATTTACTCTCAGTGGCCCAGGAAGAAGGGGCAGAGGTAGGCGTACACACCTGTGCCGGTACAGACTGGACGTTTTTATTTGCGCTGCCTTTTGATATTGTTAATCTTGATATTTATCACTTTTTTTCCACTTTGCTGCCCTTTGCCGTTGAATTGGACAGCTTCCTGGCACGCGGAGGCACTCTTGCCTGGGGGTTAATCCCTACTTCACGGGAAGTGCAGGAACATACGGCGGAAAGTTTAGCGGCATTAATGCGAAATTATCAAGAGCAACTGATACAAGCGGGAGTTGAGGCCAAACGTCTTAAGCGACAGTATTTACTGACGCCAAGTTGTGGTGCCGGAACTTTAACCGCTCAAGAAGTCCGGAGAGTCTATCGCCTGCTACAGGAAGTCAGTAGTAAGATTTTAACAGGTGAGCTTTAGGCCCGGCTTCATTTGTTCTTCTGGATGCATTCTCTTCCCTCAGATAGGGAATTATTTTCACTAAAGGTACTGTTTACAAAAGGAATATTGAAAAGTTGTGTGGAACCCTTATTTTGTGACAAGTATAGGGGAGGGTCGTGATTGGAAGTAGATCGCTTTTTAACGGAAATTATTGCTGCCCCGGGATTATCCGGTTATGAGCAGCCTGTGGCAAGAATGATTAGCGCCACATTAGGTAGATTTGCAGACGAAGTGCGCCAAGATCAACTTGGCAATGTTGTTGTGCTCAAAAAAGGTAAAGGTGAGAAACGGCCAAAGGTTCTTTTGGCAGCTCATATGGATGAAATAGGTTTAATGGTAACCAAAATAGAGGAGGGCGGTTTTTTACGTTTCACTTCCGTCGGCGGCATCGATCCGCGCACCATTGTCAGTCAGGAAGTAATACTGTTTGGCAAAAAAGAACTTCACGGCGTGATTGGGGCCAAACCGCCGCATCTGACAGATGAAGAAGAACGCAGTCGCGCCTATACCATGGACGAGATGTATATTGATTTGGCTCTGCCGGAAGCAAAAGTCAGGGAACTTGTCAGCGTCGGCGATGTGGCCATGATTAAGCGGGAAGCAATAAAATTAAACGGCACATCAATGGCAGGCAAAGCCATGGACGATAGAGCAGGTGTAGCCGTGATGCTTGCCTGCTTACAGGAATTACAGAGGTTACATCACCTGGCCGATGTTTATGCAGTAGCAACAGTGCAGGAAGAAGTGGGTGTACGCGGGGCTACCACAATTTCTTACGGCATAGTGCCGGATCTGGGCATTGCCATTGACGTTACCCATGGCGCCATGCCGGGAGTGCCGGAATATGATACATGCAAATTAGGAGAAGGTCCTGCTATTACCGTGGGTCCCAATATTCACCCCAAAGTAGCTTCTGAGCTGATCCGCATGGCAAAAGAATATAATATTCCTTATCAGCTGGAAACGGCTACCGGACCTACCGGTACTGATGCACGCGCCATCCAGGTAGCGCGCGGCGGTATTCCTGCCGGTCTGATCTCAATTCCTCTGCGTTATATGCATACTTCTGTTGAGCTTTTGGATCTGGAGGATATTAAATTGTCAGGCCGTTTACTGGCTTATTTCATCGCAGCAGTTAATTCGGAGTATGTGGAGGAACTGGCATGCTTTTAATTAAAAAATTAACGGAAGCATACGGAGTGTCCGGTGATGAATATGGGGTGCGCGATTTACTGCGGGAAGAACTGACTCCTTATGCCGAAAGAATTGAAACTGATACCATCGGCAATTTATACGTTAAAAAGGGGATCGGCAAAAAGCCGCGTATCATGGTAGCCGCCCATATGGACGAAATCGGACTGATGGTTGTAGGGTTTGAAAGTAACGGACTTTTACAAGTAAAAACTGTTGGCGGTATGGACGAACGGGTTTTAGTTTCGAAGCCTGTGGTGGTGGGAAACAATCATGTGCCCGGGGTTATCGGAGCTAAAGCCATTCATTTGCAAAAGCCCCATGAGCGCAAAAAACCTTTAGAAATTGAACAGCTTTATGTAGATATTGGAGTGAAAAGTAAAGAAGAAGCAGAAAAATTGGTTAAGATTGGCGATTATGTTGCCTTTATGGCTTCCACCCATGAAATCGGTGAGAATTGTCTCATCGGTAAAGCCATGGATAACCGGGTAGGCTGTGCTATTCTGGCAGAACTGGTGAAGATCGATTTTAACCTGGAATTAACTGCCGTTTTCACCGTGCAGGAGGAAATCGGTTTGCGCGGGGCTACCGTTGCCGCCTATAATGTGCACCCTGACTTCGGTTTGGTTTTGGAAGGAACAACGGCATCCGATGTAGCCGGTGTAGAAGATACTGGTTATGTTACTAAATTGGGGGGCGGTCCGGCTATATCTTTTATGGATTCTTCTTTTATTGCTCCCCGGAAAGTAGTAGATTTTATTGTTGATATAGCAAAAAAATTAGACATTCCTTTCCAATTGCGCCGGCTTACTACAGCCGGTACTGATGCCGGCGCCATTTCCCAGGCCCATGCCGGCATTCCCAGTGCCGTTATTTCCATGCCGTGTCGCTATATACACTCTCCGGCATCCGTTATTAGTTTAGCTGATTATGAGAACACATTACGTTTGGCCAAAGGTGTTTTGCAGGCCATAGCTGAAGGAGGGCTGTCCCTTGAAGGAATTGCTTAAAAAATTAAGTGAAACATATGGTCCCGCGGGCAGGGAGGATAAAATCCGCCAAGTTATTCAGGATGAAGTAAAAAATTATGTGGATGAAGTTTTTACTGATCCTATGGGAAACCTATATGCCGTAAAAAAGGGGAAAGGCACTAAAATTATGGTTGCTGCCCATATGGATGAAATCGGTATTATTGTCACTTACATTGATAAGCACGGTTTTTTGCGCTTTAGCAATGTAGGTGGCGTTTCGCCCCAAATTCTTTTAGGTCAGCGGGTAACTTTCGGCAACGGTGTTGTGGGCAGCATTGGCGTAGAAAAACTGGATGATATTAAAAAACTTACCTTAGAAAAACTTTACCTTGACATTGGGGCAAAAAATAAAGCAGAAGCAGAAAAGCTGGTTAAAATCGGCGATATTGCCACCTATGACCGGGAAGCCACGGTAATGGGTACAAGAATGATAGGTAAAGCCATGGATAACCGGGCGGGTTGCGCTGTGGTGATTCAGGCGCTGCGTGAATTAAAGGAGACAGAAAATGAGATTTATGCTGTTTTTACCACCCAGGAAGAAGTAGGTCTGCGCGGTTCCCGCACTTCCAGTTACCGTATCAATCCTGATCTGGGCTTGGCTGTGGATGTAACGCTGGTGGGCGATACACCTGAACCACCGCAGCTTAATGTGGCTTTAGGCAAAGGGGCAGCCATTAAAGTTAAGGATGCTTCAGTTATTTGCCACCCGAAAATTAAAGCAATGCTGTCTGAACTGGCAGCAAAACATAGTATACCGGTACAACTGGAAGTAATGACCGCGGGCGGTACAGATGCAGGTGCCATTCATTTAACCAGAAAAGGTGTTCCCTCCGGTGTTATATCCGTCCCTTGCCGCTATGTACACACTCCCGTGGAAATGGTAGATTTGGAAGATATGGCAAACGCCTCCAGGTTACTAACAGCTTTTTTAAGTTCACCTGTGAAGATGCAGGAAGCATTTCCTTGCGCTCTTGATTAACTCATGGTAAAATAGCACAAAAAGGGCGGTATTGCACGGCAAACTGCACCAATTACTTACAATCAAAATACGATTTTGCCAACCCAGACAACTGCTTGGAGCCGATTGGACCGGGACAGTTAGGAAGGGAACGGAATTTCTTTGCCTTCTGACACTGTCAGAAGGCTTTTAATTTTTCTCGGTGGTAAATAATGCCAAATTAAAGTAGCGGAGAGTGCAAGGAGGAAAAGGATGAAAATAGTTATTATAGGTGCCGGTAATGTGGGCACCGCCCTGGCAGTCTTATTACAACGTGCAGGTCATCAGATTGTAGGTTTAACTTGCAGAACTCCTGCATCGGCGGCAGCTGCAGCCGCACATGTGCAGGCACCTTATGGCACTGATCCTTTACAATTTACACCGCATGCCGATCTGGTTTTTATCACCACACCTGATCGTTTCATTGGTGACATTTGTGCACAAATTGCAGAAGCAAAAGGATTTAAACAGGGTACGGTAGTTGTGCATACCAGTGGTGCCCATAGTTCCGCCTTGCTTAAGGAAGCGATCCCGCTGGGAGCTTTTCCTCTTTCTTTTCATCCACTGCAGACTTTTGCCGACCCCCTGGCCGGTGTAAAAAACCTCCCGGGTTCCTATATTACCATTGAAGGCCACGAGCAGGCCCTGGACGTTGGACGCCGGTTGGTAAAGGATTTACAGTGCAGGCTGCTGGAAATCCCCACAGAAAGTAAGCCGCTTTATCACTGTGCTGCTGTTATTGCCTGCAATTATTTCACTGCCGTCATCGATGCAGCTTTGCAGACCATGGAGGTGGCAGGAATTAAACGTCATGAGGCGCTGCCGGCACTTTACCCGTTAATTGAAGGTACATTTAAAAATATTGCCAAAAGCGGCACTACAGACGCATTAACCGGCCCCGTTGCCCGCGGTGATGTGGGAACGGTGGAAAAACATTTGGCTGCTTTATCAGCAAAAATCCCTCATTTGCTTCCACTATATTCAGCATTAGGGCAAGTAGCCGTTGACATTGCCGCCCGCAAAGAAACGCTGGATGCTTTAGGCCAGCAACAACTTTTAAAGCTTTTTGGGGAGGAGATAAAATGAAACGTGTAACAGTGCGGACTATGGCCAGGATGAAAGAAAATGGGGAAAAGATTACCATGGCAACGGCTTATGATTATGCGGCAGCCAGGGTGGTGGATGAGGCAGGTGTTGATACGGTTCTGGTGGGAGATTCCTTGGGTATGGTTGTCTTAGGTTATGAAAACACTCTCAGTGTTACTATTGACGATATGATCCACCATGGCAAAGCCGTAGTCCGCGGTACCAAGCGTGCCCTGGTGATTGTAGATATGCCTTTTTTAACTTATCAGGTTTCCGCGGAAGAAGCCCTGCGCAATGCCGGACGGATTATTCAGGAAACCGGAGCCACTGCTGTAAAACTTGAGGGCGGTGTGGAAATAGCGGAGACGGTGAAAAAAATTGTTGCTGCCGGGATTCCGGTTTTTGGCCACATTGGTCTTACCCCGCAAGCCGTAGGGCAAATGGGCGGGTTTGTAGTGCAGGGCAGGGATGAAAAAGTGGCGGAAAAACTGCTTAAAGATGCTTTGGCGCTGCAGGCGTCCGGTGCCTGCGCCGTTGTCCTGGAGGGAATTCCCTGGCAGTTGGGTCAGTTAGTAACGGAAAAACTGACTATTCCCACTATTGGTATTGGCGCCGGCGTACATTGTGACGGGCAAGTACTTGTTTATCATGATATTTTGGGTTTACAAACTGAAATTCGGCCGAAATTTGTAAAGAATTTTGGACAATTTTTTACCCCCATGGTGGAAGCAATGCGTAATTATGCGGCAGAAGTTAAAGCTTCTGCTTTTCCCGCAGAGGAACATACTTTTACCATGGAGGAAAAAATTATTGAGAAACTACGGGAGAAATATTAATGTCAGGAAAAATTATTCACCGTATCGCCGAAGTACGCTCAAAGCTGCGTGAGGTCAGGGCTTTGCACAAATCAATCGGGTTTGTCCCGACCATGGGCTATCTCCATGAGGGCCACTTGTCTTTAATCCGCCGGGCGCGCCAGGATTGCGATTTTGTCGTCATCAGTATTTTTGTTAACCCGCTGCAGTTTGGTGTGGGTGAAGATTATGCAGAATACCCGCGTGATTTGTCCCGGGATGCCAGGCTGGCTTTTAGCAATGGGTGTGATTTGATTTTTGCTCCAACAGTTAAAGAAATGTACCCACAGGGGTTTGCCACTTTTGTGGAAGTTGGAGGCCTTACAGAACATTTATGCGGGGCAAGCAGGCCGGGACATTTCCGTGGTGTCACCACCGTGGTGACAAAATTTTTTAATATTATTACGCCGGATCACACTTATTTCGGGCAAAAGGATGCCCAGCAGGCTTTAATTATCGAAAGGATGGTTACTGATCTTAATCTGGATCTTACTGTCCATATCTTGCCTACGATAAGAGAAGCCGACGGTTTGGCCATGAGTTCACGCAACACATATTTAAAGCAGGAGGAGCGCCGGGCAGCACCGGTACTGTACCGCGGTCTTTGTGCGGCTCAAGAAAAAATAGAAAAAGGCGAAAGGGAAGTAGAAAATCTTATTAACTTGATTACTGAGATCATTACCAGTGAACCACTGGCAAAAATCGACTATATCAGCATAGTTGACCTGGATAACTTGCAGCCTATACAAAAAATAACCGGGAAAGCACTGATTGCGCTGGCAGTGCGTTTCGGTCAAACCCGGTTAATTGACAATATTATCGTGGAGGTATAAAGATGCTGCGGGAAATGTGCAGAGCAAAGATACACCGGGCTACCGTCACTGATGCCAACTTGAACTATGAGGGCAGTATTACCATTGACGAGGAATTAATGGCGACTGCCGGTATTCTTCCCTATGAAAAAGTGCAAATAGTAAATATTAATAACGGTACCCGCTTTGAAACATATGTCATTAAAGGTAAAAAGGGGAGCGGCACCGTTTGTCTCAATGGTGCCGCCGCCCGGCTTGTCCAGCCCGGCGATCTGATTATTATCATTGCTTATGCTCTGGTGGATGAAAAAGAGCTGGAGAGCTTTAAACCGAAAATAATCAGTGTTGATGCCGGGAACAAAGTGATCAACTATAAAGAAAGTGAAACTTAAAGCCAAAAGGGAGAATTTTAGCTGGTATTTAAAGCTTTTTAAGTTTGACAATCCAACTTTTGCAATTTCGCTATAAAGCTTAGCGTATTGCAGTGGTTGTAAAATGGGGAAAGTCTCTTGGCATTGCTGGGAGACATTTTTTTGTTGTCGGGACCGGAAGCACCACAGGTAAAAGACCGGCGGATAAAAAAACAGGAAAGAGAAGAAGTTAGGATGATAAATAAAAAATACAACCAAATAAAACCTATTAAATAGCAAGGAAAAAATTTATAATATAATGGAGGAGTATTATAGCAAAAGCAATATTGCTGGTAGGGCATGGCAGTTGCCGGCAGGAAGCCAATGAAGCATTTTTTCAATTACAAAAATATATACAACAAAGAGGACCACGAAAACATGTGGCAGTTAGTTTTATGGATCAGCCAAACCTGATGTAGTCTCTGCCATTAATGAACTTAAAGAACTGGGGAAAACTGAAATAACTGTAGTGCCAGTCTTTCTATATAACGGGATACATATTAAGGAAGATCTGCCCGTCATTTTGGCTGAAGTAAAAGCTACACCTCCCCAGCTTAAGATAAAGTTAACGGCGGTATTGGGAATAGATCATGCCGGGCGGAAATTATTTGGGAGCGAGTTGATGCAACTGCCCATGCCTAGGCTGACATAGTTAATTTGTAGCAAATATTGTGTGGCAGATGAGGAGGCCCCAAGATGTCGGAGATTTTAGTTGTCGGGATTAACCATAAAACAGCAACAGTTGAAGTCAGGGAGAAACTGGCATTCAGTAAAAGCCAGCTTGCTCAGGCACTTGCTTTTTTACGTACATTGGATGAAGTATATGAAGCCGTTATCATCAGTACCTGTAACCGGACGGAAATTTATAGTTTTGGTAAAGACGGGGAATCGCTTTTAGACGCAACCTTAATAATGCTGGAGAAAATAAAAAAGATAGATCCACATACGATTCGTTCTTATCTTTATACTTATGGACAGGAAGAAGCTGTCAGGCATCTTTTTCGTGTTACTGCGGGCCTTGATTCCATGATTTTAGGAGAAACGCAAATTTTGGGCCAGGTTAAAACTGCCTATGCCGATGCAGTGGCGGCCGATCTTGTTGACAGTTATTTTCACACTCTCTTTCGCCTGGCAGTAACGGCGGCTAAACGGGTACAAACGGAAACCGAAATTAATCAAAATGCAGCCTCTATTTCCTACGCAGCAGTAGAGTTGGCAAAGAATATTTTTGCTTCGCTTCAAGGACGGACGGTCATGATTATCGGGGCAGGTAAAATGAGCGAACTTACTTTGCGCCACCTTTATGAACAGGGAGCACAAAATGTTTGGGTGGTAAACCGCAACCGGGGCCGGGCAAAAAAAATTGCCGCCAAATACGGCGGTCGAAGCGAAGACTTTAACAATCTTTATCGTTGTTTAGTCAAAGCTGATATCGTTATTTCCTCCACCAGTGCCCCGCATTACGTGTTACGGGCAAAAGATTTATCCCGGATACATGCGCAAAGGCAGGGAAAACCACTTTTTTTAATTGATATTGCCGTTCCCCGGGATATTGAACCGCAAGCAGGTGAACTGGAAAATGTCTTTTTGTATGATATTGATGATTTGCAAGCCGTGGTGGCGGAAAATATGGACAAGCGTAAACAAGAAGCTCTTGCGGCGGAAAAGATACTGGATGAAGAAATTGACGAATATAAAAAGTGGTTTAAAACGAGAGCGGCTGCCCCGCTGATTGCGGCCTTACACAAAAAAGCAGAAAAAATACGCACTTCACATCTGGAAGGTACGCTCCGTAAACTTGCTAACCTTGATGAGCGGGAAAAAAAACATGTGGTCAATTTAACCCGTGCCATTGTCAACGGTATTTTGCGCGACCCGGTGTTACGCCTAAAAGAATCAGCATTGGAAGCAAATAAGGACTTTTATTTAAATTCGTTTTGCCGTATCTTTGCTTTGGAAGATTTTCTCGATGACAACTCACAGCCATCGCCGGAGAAGGCCGAAGATTCTATGCCCCAATAGAAGGGAAGGAAGTAGTTGTGTCAGATTTATATCCTGTTTTTCTCAAACTTAAACTGCAAAAATGTCTGGTAGTGGGCGGAGGAGAAGTGGCTGCCCGTAAAGTACAGTCACTTTTAGCCTGCCAAGCCGATGTTTATGTGATTAGTCCCAAACTACACCCGCAATTGTCTGAATTGGCTGCCGCAGGAAAAATAAGGGCTTATCGGCGTCCCTATCAAAAAGAAGATCTTGCAGGAGCAAAGCTGGTGATTGTAGCTACAGAACAAAAGGAAGTAAACCAGCAGGTGGCTTCTCATTGCGCCAAAAAAGGCATCCTGTGTAACGTGGTGGATGAGCCTGAATTATGTGATTTTTTTGTACCTGCAGTAGTAAAGCAAGGTCCTTTAAAAATTGCTATTTCTACGTCCGGGATGGCTCCTGTGTTTGCCAAACAAATCAGACAAGTTTTAGCCGCACATTTTGATGAAGCTTATAAAATTGTGCTTGAAGCGGTCGGACAGGCTCGCCGCCGGTTGCTGGAAACAAATGCCGACCCGCGAGAGCGCAGGGAACTGATTTTGTCTTTACAGCTGGAAGAATTGGTACAGTTTTACCGTACAGAAGGAAAAGAAGCTTTGGAACAAAAGCTTAATAAACTATTTGCGCTCAAGTAGGAAATCATCTTCACTTTGATTTGTTTTTTCTCAGAGGTCTTTAAGGAGGTAGTAGCTTGAGAAAAAAGATAGTAGTAGGCAGCCGCGGTTCAAAGTTGGCGTTGACGCAAACGCAACTGGTAATTAATGAGCTAAAAAAGCATTTTCCGGAAGTAAGTTTTGCCATTAAAACCATCAAAACTGCCGGTGATAAAATCCTTGACGTTCCTTTACCTAAAATTGAGGGCAAAGGTTTTTTTGTCAAAGAAATTGAAAACGCCTTACTGGCCGGGGAAATAGACCTGGCTGTACACAGTATGAAAGATGTACCCACGGTTTTACCGGCTGGTTTAATCATTAGTGCCATTACCAAGCGGGAAGATGTGCGTGATTGTTTTTTGGCTCAGGACGGAAAAACAAACCTTTTTACCAGTCCGCCCCAAGCCAGAATTGGCACTTCCAGTTTACGCCGGACGGCACAAATTTTAGCCCGGCGTCCTGATTTGGAGATTGTACCCATCAGGGGGAACCTGAACACGCGTTTGCACAAACTGAAGGAGATGAATTTGACAGGAATTGTGCTTGCTTATGCCGGTGTTTCCCGGCTGGGCTGGAGAGAGAAAGTTACCGAAATTATTGAGACAGACAAAATTTTGCCTGCGGTAGGACAGGGCGCTTTAGGTATTGAGACGCGCCAGGATGATGCAGAAATAATAGAAATGGTGAAAACCCTCCATGACCCACTAGTGGCGGCAGCCGTCACGGCGGAAAGAGCCTTTTTGCGCACCCTGGAGGGCGGCTGTCAGGCTCCCATTGCCGCCTGGGGCCGTGTGGAGGATGACGAATTAGTACTGGAAGGAATGGTGGCTGCTTTACGTGGTGAAAAAATAGTGCGCAAACAGATAAAGGGGACAATTTCCCAAGCAAAAGAATTAGGTAAAGATTTAGCCGGGATGTTGCTGGCAGAAGGGGCAGCAGTATTGTTAGAACAGGTAAAACGGGAGTATCAGCACCATGAATAAAAGGGGGAAAGTTTATCTTGTGGGAGCCGGTCCCGGCGATCCGGGGCTCATTACTGTAAAAGGTTTAACCTGCATAAAAAAAGCGGAAGTGCTAGTTTATGACCGCCTGGTCAATAAGAGGCTGCTTAATTTTACCCCGGAGGCTTGTGAAAAAATCTATGTGGGCAAAAAACCTGACCACCACACTTTAACCCAGACAGAAATCAATTGCTTGTTGGTGGAAAAAGCTCTGGCCGGTAAAAAGGTTGTCCGCTTAAAGGGCGGTGATCCATTTGTTTTTGGCCGCGGCGGCGAAGAGGCTGAAGAATTACAAGCCAGGGGAATACCTTTTGAAATAGTACCCGGCATCACCTCGGCGGTGGCCGTCCCTGCTTATGCCGGTATCCCTGTGACATATCGTGATTATGCTTCCTGCTTTACCGTTATCACGGGCCATGAGGATCCTACCAAGCAGGAATCTGCCCTTGATTGGGAGAAATTGGCGGGAGGCGGAGGTACCTTAATTTTTTTAATGGGTGTAGGCAATCTGCCTGAGATTATACAAAAACTTTTAATGCAGGGACGCAAACCTACTACCCCGGCAGCACTAATCAGCCGGGGAACAGGTCCGGAACAGCAGGTTGTGGTAGGCACGCTGACAGACATTGTAGAAAAAGCACAAAGCGCAAAGATATCTTCACCGGCTGTTATTGTTGTCGGTGAAGTAGTAACCTTGCGTGAAAAACTGGCCTGGTTTGAACAAAAACCTTTATTTGGCAAACGTATCCTGGTGACACGCGCCCGGGCTCAAGCCAGTGAACTTTCCCGGTGCATTGAAGAGCTGGGAGGAGAAGCGTGGGAATTTCCGCTCATTGAAATTACCGAACCCCTTGATTTTCGGCCTTTAGACCGGGCAATTGACCGGCTCTCTGACTATGACTGGCTTGTATTTACCAGTGTAAACGGAGTTGATGCTTTCTTTAAGCGCCTGCGCCGGCAGCAAAAAGATATCCGGGCTTTATCGGGTCTGAAACTATGTGCGGTGGGACCGAAAACAGAAAAGCGTTTGACGGAAATGTGGCTGCAGGTAGATTACGTGCCGGAAGAGTATCGTGCCGAAGCAATAGCAGCCGGACTACAGGAAAAAATACAGCCCGGTGAGAGGGTACTTTTGCCCCAGGCGGATCTGGCCAGGTCAATACTGGCAGATGAATTGCAAAAGATGGGGGCAAAAGTCGAGAGGGTAACGGCATACAGTACAGTCTGCACTGACAATAAAGCAGATTTGCTGCGGGAGATGCTGGCCGCAGGTAAGATTCATTATCTTACCTTTACCAGTTCGTCTACGGTGCGTAATTTTGTGCAAAAGATCGGCACATCCCAAATAAAAACATTATTACAAGGTGTAAAAGTGGTCAGCATCGGTCCTGTGACTTCATCTACAGCCCGATCTTTGGGGCTAACAGTAGATTTGGAAGCGAAAGAGTTTACCATAGAAGGCATCATTGCTGCCTTAATTGCAGATCAAAGTTAAGTTAATGCGCGCTTTTGCAAAAAAGAAATGTTTGGCCGGCAAGCAAACGGAGGTGTTTAGATGCAATTTCCTACGATTCGCCCGCGGCGCTTGCGCCGGTCTGCCGCCCTGCGCCGTTTGGTCCGTGAGACGGCTGTGAGCGTCAGCGATTTAGTTTATCCGCTTTTTGTAACCCACGGCAAAGATATCAAGCAACCGATTGCTTCCATGCCCGGTGTTTATCAAATGTCACCGGAGCATATTTTACAGGAAGGAGAAAAATGCCTGGAGCTTGGCATTCCTGCCATTATGCTTTTTGGCCTTCCCGCCTATAAAGATGAAAAGGGCAGTTCCGCCTATGACCCGCAGGAAATTGTGCCCCAGGCAGTGCAGCTTTTAAAGCGGGAACTGCCGGAACTTTTAGTTATGACTGACGTCTGTTTGTGCGGGTACACCAGCCACGGCCATTGCGGCGTCATAGAAAACGGCCAGGTGCATAATGATTCTACCTTGCCACTTTTGGCACAAACGGCGCTGGCGCATGCACAGGCAGGTGCGGATATGGTGGCGCCCTCTGATATGATGGATGGTAGAGTTGCAGCTATTCGCAAGCTTTTAGACCAACACCATTATGAAGAGGTCCCGGTTTTATCGTACGCAGTAAAGTATGCTTCTGCTTTTTACGGTCCTTTTCGCCAGGCTGCAGATTCTACGCCACAATTTGGCGATCGCCGTTCTTACCAGATGGATCCGGCAAACGTAAGAGAAGCACTGAAAGAGGTGGAACAGGATCTGGCGGAGGGAGCAGATTTAGTGATGGTAAAACCGGCTCTCTCCTACTTGGATGTGATCCGTGCAGTAAAAGAAAAGACAAATGTCCCTGTAGTTGCCTACAATGTGTCCGGTGAATATTCGCTGGTAAAGGCAGCGGCTGAAAAAGGGTGGTTGGAGGAAAGAAAGATTGTCCTGGAAATGCTGCTTTCCATGAAACGGGCAGGAGCCGATATTATCTTGACCTACCACGCCAAAGATGCAGCCCTATGGCTGCGTGAGGAAGCTTAAAAGTAAACAAGGAGCGAGATTAATGTTCACACGTTCTCAGAAGCTTTATCAAGAAGCAGTTGAAGTTTTGCCCGGCGGCGTGAACAGTCCGGTGCGCGCTTTTAAAGCAGTAGAAATGGATCCCGTCTTTATCGAAAAAGCCCAAGGGGCAAAAATCTATGATGTTGACGGTAATGAATATATAGATTATGTGGGTTCGTGGGGGCCATTAATTTTGGGGCACGCCCATCCCTGCATTGTCAAAGCGGTGCAGGAAGCCGCGGCACGCGGTACCAGCTATGGTGCTCCTACGGAGCTGGAAATTGAAGTGGCACGTTTAATTGTTGATGCCGTACCCTCTATTGAAATGGTGAGGATGGTTAATTCCGGTACAGAAGCAGTGATGGGCGCTTTGCGGCTGGCCCGCGGTTATACCGGGCGTGCAAAAATTGTTAAATTTATTGGTTGTTATCACGGTCATGCCGACAGTCTTCTCATTAAAGCCGGTTCAGGTGTTGCCACTTTTGGTCTGCCGGATAGCCCCGGGGTTACGGCAGGGGCGGCGGGCGACACTTTGACTGTGGAGTTTAATGATTTGACAGCTGTAGAAACATTATTTGCCCGCTATGGTGATGAAATTGCAGCCGTCATTGTGGAGCCTGTTGCCGGCAATATGGGACTTGTACCGCCACAACCCGGATTTTTATCCGGGCTGCGTACGGTGACAGAAAAATATGACGCACTTTTAATCTTCGACGAAGTCATGACCGGTTTCCGTGTGGCCTACGGCGGTGCTCAGGAACTTTACAAGATTGAGCCTGATCTCACCACTTTAGGTAAGATTATTGGCGGTGGTCTCCCAGTAGGTGCTTACGGCGGCCGCCGGGAGATTATGGAGCATGTTGCCCCGGCCGGTCCTGTTTACCAGGCGGGAACACTTTCCGGCAATCCCCTGGCTATGAGTGCCGGCAGGGAAATGCTCTTGGCGCTAAAAGAACCCGGTGTTTATGAGGAACTGGAAGCAAAAACGGAATACCTGGTAAGTGGTCTGGAAAAGCTGGCAGCCAAACATGGAGTGCCTATCAGCCTACAACGTGTGGGCTCCATGTTTTGTCTATATTTTAACGAGGAGAAGGTTACAAACTATGCAATAGCGCAAAAATCCAACACGGCACGCTTCCGGGCTTATTTTAAAACACTGCTGTCAAACGGTGTCTACATTGCGCCCTCGCCTTTTGAAGCCGGTTTTGTTTCCCTGGCGCATACCGGGGAAGATCTGGAACGTACCTTGGCAGCGGCAGATTTGGCTTTGGCGGCAGCCGCAAAAATTGCTTAGCAACTGAAATGGTAAAATTTGTTTTCAGTCAGTTCTACAGGAAACAGACATGACAATAGCCGTTGAATTGTTAAAACTATTTTTAAACTTTTGACACTACTGCTGACCTTAAAGTATAATGCCTTTATAAAGTCAATACGGTATGCACCAATGTGTGCCACTTTAAAATTTTTCTGATTTTACTGTGCAGCTAAATCAGAAGGAAGAGTTTTGGGGGAGGCAGTTATGGTTAGCAAAGACAATCTGAAAGAATTTGCCTACGGGCTGGGTATGGACCTTTGTGGCATTGCCGGCATTGACAGATTTGCCGCAGCACCGGCGGGAACCCACCCTAGCGAGCTGTTGCCCGGCTGTAAATCTGTTATTGTAGTTGGCGTCAAACTACTGGACGGAGTGATTCAGGCAAATTTTCGCGCCTTCGAAGACGGGCGGCGCGATTTAAAAGGGATTTACGGTACCTATGGCTATACAATCCTGCCCAATTTTGAACTTACATACGCCTGTTATGCCCTGGCTCGCTATATAGAAAAACAGACAGGCCGTACGGCCATGCCCTGTTCAACGGGACCCATGACCAACGGAATACAGACTAGTAT
Organism: Bacillota bacterium; assembly: GCA_012523945.1. Lineage (GTDB taxonomy): Bacteria > Bacillota > Dethiobacteria > Dethiobacterales > Dethiobacteraceae > JAAYSO01. The sequence goes on along the minus strand of JAAYSO010000066.1, from coordinate 3,949 downwards.
TCGCCACGCTGCCGTGGCGGCAGGACTGGGAATTCTGGGCTGGATGGGACTGGTCTTAACGCCGGAGTTTGGTCCAAGAAACAGATTCGGTGTCATCCTCACGACCCTTGAATTGGAACCAGATCCTATGTACAGCGGAAAGACACTCTGTAATCCAGAAAAATGCAACATTTGTACGCAGGTTTGTCCTACTAAAGCCCTCAGCAGTTACGGTGAAAAAAGTCAAAGCTTTACCATGGAAGGCAGAACCATGGAGTATTGCGTACTGGACTGGAATAAATGCCAGCTGGCAACGCTGGCCTTGACCAAAGAACTGGGGGGAGAAAAAGATTACATTACTACAGATACCCCTACAGCGGAAGATATCCGCCAAGTACAAGCGGAAATGCCAATCAGTGAAATGGGGCTCCAGCATGTGAATTCCTGGCATTGCGGTAAGTGCCTGACATATTGTCCTGCAGGCAATTGGGCAGCACAATTTAAGAAAACCGGCTTATCACGGGGGCCGAAAATTTAATAAATATATTTAGTATAGTAAAACTTAATAAAAATCTGTTTAACGAAATTTAGACAGAAAATGAGATCGTTCCTTTTATAAAAATTTGCGAGAAAAAGGACGATCTCATGTTTTTCTGCTTTAGCCCTTTTTGCAGATCTTGTGTCATAAACCAGGGCATAAGACTGTTCCCTCTAGAGGGATTCTTGTTCAGTATAAACAGGAAAACAGCTATACAGTTAACGTTAGCACAAAGAAAAGCGTCTATATGTCGGTAGTTTTTGCCAGGGAAAACCCCTATAAGCTGAATTCATTGCGGTAAATAATGTCATCCTGGATAGAGGGGGAAAGCTGGACAAAATAGGCAGAGAATCCACCAACACGAACAATTAAATCTTGGTATTTCTCCGGATGCTTTTTCGCTTCTTTTAGCTCTTCGGTGTCCATGATGTTGTATTGAATATGGGAGCCACCATTACTTAGATAAGCGTTTGTATAGGCAATTAGCTTATCAACACTTTCTTCACTGCGCAAAATACTTTTTGAAAATTTCTGGTTCAAGACGGAAACATAAGATTCTTCATTAAATTTAACATTGCAGGCAGAACGTAAAACAGCAGTAGGTCCATTCCTATCCATCCCACGCATCGGAGATAGTGAACCGTCATTAAGCGGTTCAAAGGCCTTGCGTCCGTTGGGAAGAGCGCCTACTCCCAAACCGCCAAAATAATGCCATGCCAGCCCTTCACGGGCAATCATAAAGCGCCTAAATGGTGAATTATCATAAGAATGTATGATGCTTGCGGAGTCTTTGCTAATGCGCTTTACCATGGCATCAGCTTCAGGAATGTCATTCCCATATTTCGGTTGTGCTAAACAAATTTGACGGATTTCTTCTCCGCGTTCACCCGCAAAATTGCTATCCAGTGCTTGCAATAGTTCATCCATGGTCAAAATTTTATTCTCGTAAACTATTTTTTTAATCACAGTCAAAGAATCAGCCACATCAATAATTGCCCGGTCAGAAATGCCGTACATTGAGTAGTCAGGGTGTGGGAAAAGTAAATCTTGTCCCAAGTCCATGCTGGCTTCTATTCCCAGAATTGAAAGCAGCGGTAAGCGCAAATAGTTGGGCTGAACTACCCTGGCAACCCCGCCAAGCCAGAGAACTTTGTGACAGATGTGCTGATACTGTTCTAAAAAAGCTTGATACAGCTCGTCAAAAGTTTTGAAATTTCTCGGATCGCCTGTTTTGCTGCCAACTTGTTTTCCGTTGACATCAATACCATTGTGTAAGGTAAGATGTAAGATTCCGGCAAGGTTGATTGCCGCAATGCCTTCTGCTCCATAATGTTCCGCCCGTGTAGGAAGACACGGATAGACACAGCCCAATCCGCACCACTCAACGGCTTCTGCGAAGGGGATGCCGTCTCTGACAAAGCTGGAAATCACAACTTCATCATTTTCAAACAGAGGTATGCCTCCCCTTGTGGCCATATTTGTGCGGATGGCTTTTCTCATCAGCCAATGCGGCGTCTTTTTATGCCAACGTACAGTGACGGTGGGTGAAGACAGCTTTAACAAAGAAATTACATGTAAGATCAGATAGCTTAATTCATTAGATGAATCTTCTTTGTCTTTATTTAGACCGCTAACCATAATATTGTTGATGCCAAAGTTAATTTGGTGAGATTCTTTTTGCGAAGAGGAAGAAATAAATGTTTGCGTCCCCCAACGACCAATGAGGTCGGAAAGTTGGGATGCTAATTTTTCTAAAGGAATACCGTTTTTAAGATCATTAATGAAATAAGGATACAAATATTGATCAGCACGTCCCCAATGGCAATAGTTTTGAATGGGGTTTTCCAGCAATTTTGCTAAATTACAAAATGCCATTGACTGAAGTGCTTCATGGAAATTTCTCGCTGGGTTTTCAGGAACATATTCACAAACTTCGGCAATTTTTAGCAAGTGTTCTTTCTGCTTTATGTCAGCTTCTTCTGCAGCCATTTTCCTCGCCAAAGCAGCATATCTATGGGCATGGGCAATTACAGCTTCAAGTACAATAATGGCTGATTTCCAAAAATATACTTTGTTAATCTCAGTTTGACCACTTGCAATAAATTCATCAATTTTCTGCTGGCATTCAGTAATGATACCCCGGAGTCCCTCTTTTAAAATCTTAGGCCAAAAAAGAACAGATGTGGATTGTGCAGTGATGGCACTGTCTAAAGTGGGATCTTTTAATTTTGCAGCTTCAAGGTCCCTGACCCAGCTGCCTACAAGCTCATGCCATGCTTTATAAGTCATTTCTGGTGCTGTATTTCCCCGGAAACATCTAACACTCTCCCTTAATATTTCAAGGCTTTCTCTGTCTATTTTGACGTTTGCAGACAGTGTTGCTTCAATCTCATCGCCGTCTTTCCAGATGCCGGGAATATAGTCGCCACATACATCAATGGCTGTGGGGCAGCCAATGACACCTGGTGTTGGACGGCCGACAATCTCGTCAAAAGGATGGATTTTTATTTCAATATTGTCCAGGATACATTTTAAAAGTTTTGCGCGCCGAATCTGTAAGTCTTCACCTTCTGTTTCGCGCCAAGATTTGACGGTCCATCTTTCTCTGTCAGCATATATTTTCCAAGGTGCCGCTTTCACTGCTTTAAGCCATTCCTTGTTTTTTACGCTCAAATTCAGCTTTTCAATTCTCTCTAACATAGAAAAATCAACTGTTCCTGACATAATGTACCTCCTTACCAATTATTTCGATATTGTGCAGTTAACTCCGCAAGATAAAAACTGTTCTTTTGCAGCTTCAACCGCGGAAGCTGCCATAACCTGAACGTTTTCAAATTCATATTTTATATTTAAAGCGTCATATTTTGCTTGGCCTAAACGATGGAACGGCAACAGTTCAATGTTCATGCCTTTTGGACCAAGACTTTTCAAAAAAATTGCCGTATCCTCAATGTTTTCAGGGGAGTCGTTTACACCCGGTATTAAAGGCATGCGGAACAAAACATCAGCTTCTTGCTCAATTAAGAATCTTGCATTCGCCAAAATTTTACGGTTGGAAACACCAGTATACTGCTTATGCATTTCAGTATCCATGTGTTTTAAGTCAAAATAAAAATGATCAACAACCGGCAAAACTGTAGCTAAAGCCTGTGTTGAAACATAACCGCATGTCTCAACACAAGTGCCAATTCCTTCCTCGCTGCATTTTGCAAACAACTCAGATAAAAAAACCGGGTGGAGCATAGGCTCACCTCCGGAAGCAGTAACACCTCCCCCGGATGAATCGAAAAACATTTTGTCGCGGCGAACTTTATCAAATACTTCCACAGAAGTCATCTCTTCACCATAAAGTACTAAAGCGCCGTAGTAGCAGGCCTGCACACAAAGACCGCAGGCATTGCATTTTTCTTGATTGATGCGGTATACACCTTG
>JAAYSO010000065.1 GCA_012523945.1 Bacillota bacterium | reverse complement strand
CTGCTCATCGGCCAAATTGCCATTGATGTGGGCATTTTTACACCGGAGGTGCTGCTTTACGGCGGTATGGTGGCTGTGGGCATGTTTGCCACTTCCAGCTGGGAATTAAGTCAGGCCAACCGGCTGGTGCATTTATTTATGCTGCTTGTAACCGGCCTTTTTAAACTGCCGGGATTTGTGGCGGGAATAGTTTTGATTCTCTTGCGTCTAATTACCAATAATTCTTTTGGCGTGCCTTACCTATGGCCGCTGATTCCTTTTAATCTGCAAGGTTTTTTTAGTGTAATTTTGCGGCAACCACTCCCCTTTGAGAAGCGGCGACCAGCCGCGCTGCAGCCCACTGATGAGGATAAAGTGCCGCAAAAGTAGGTGAAAATGGAGGTGTAAGATGAGTACTAAAGTAGGGATTCCGCGTGCACTGCTTTATTACTACTATTACCCGGGCTGGAAAGCTTTCTTTCAAACTCTGGGCGCAGAAGTAGTTTTGTCTGATGAGACGACCAAAACTATTCTCGATCAAGGTGTGCGTGCCGCTGTGGAAGAAGCTTGCTTGCCGGTAAAATTATTTTTAGGCCATGTGGCCAATTTATGTGCCAAAGCTGTAGATTATATCTTTATCCCGCGTGTTATTTCCGTGGAAAGGAAAAAATATTTATGTCCCAAGTTTTTAGGACTGCCGGAAATTGCCCGTTGCTGCCTGCCAAAACTGCCGGAAATTTTGGCACCAGCAATCAATTGGGGGCAAGAGGAAGATAAAACCTGGGCTGAACTGAAAAAACTGGCTGCCCGTTTTGACGGCAGGCCGGCGATGCTTCGCTGTGCGCTGCAGGCGGCGACAGAAGCCCAAAGGAGCTATGAAGCCAGGCTACGACAGGGCCTGACGCCACAGGAAATTTTGGACGGTAAAAAAGCGCCCTTGCCTGCCGGTAAAATGCGTGTGGCTGTGCTGGGGCATGCCTATAATCTCAATGATCATTTTTTGAGTTTAAATATTTTAAAAAAACTACGTGCCCTGGGTGTGGAGGTGCTTACAGCGGAAATGCTGCCGGAAGAAGCCATTGCCACCGGGGCGAAAGTTCTGCCCAAGGAAAGTTTTTGGACTTTTGGTCACAAGTTATTAGGGGCGGGGAATTACTGGCTGCAGGAAAATAAAATTGCCGGGTTGGTATTGGTGGTTTCCTTTGGCTGCGGACCAGATTCACTTATTTGTGAATTAATAGAAAGGTTTTATAAACGGCAGCAGCAAATTCCGGTTTTACTGCTTACTTTGGATGAACATACGGGTGAGGCCGGGATTATTACCCGCCTGGAAGCCTTTGTGGATATGCTGCGTTGGAGGGAGGCAAAATGAAAGTAACTTTTCCCCATTTAGGTTCTTTGTCAATAGTATTAACCGGGCTGCTGCAGGATTTCGGCTTGGAAGTGATACCACCGCCTCCCATAACAAAAAAGACAATTGATTTGGGGGTTTTGCATGCACCGGAATTTGCTTGTTTGCCTCTAAAGATTAATTTGGGAAATTTTATTGAAGCCTTGGAGCTGGGGGCAGACACTATTGTCATGGGCGGTGGTACCGGGCCCTGCCGTTTTGGCTATTACGCCCAGGTACAACGGGAAATTTTGCAGGATCTGGGATTTAATTTCCAAATGATTGTGTTGGAGCCGCCGCAGGGACAAGTGAGTAAGCTGGTGGATAAATTAAAAATATTGTGCGGTAATAAGCGCCCAGGAGAGATTTTGCAGGCAGCAATTACAGCTTGGTACAAAATTAAAGCGCTGGATAAACTGCAGGGAGAAGTTCTAAAGTGCCGTGCCTTTGAGCTGGAAAAAGGGGCAACCAGTAAAGCATATGAAGCAGGCTTATCTTTTTTACAGGCAGCCCGCACCCCGGCACAGGTAAAAACCGGTCTCAAAAAAGGCTTGGAGCTTTTGGCCGGCGTGAAGCAAAAGATAAATAAAGACGCCCTGCGTGTCGGTTTAATCGGCGAAGTTTATATGCTTTTGGAACCGTTTGCCAATCTACAGGTAGAAAAACTGTTGGGGGAAATGGGAGTGGTGGTGGAACGGTCAGTTTACCTGTCGTCCTGGATTACAGAACACCTGATTTTAAGTTCCCTGCGGCTGCCGGGAGGATTGGCCACCAAAAAGGCTGCTGCCAAGTACATAAAACAATTTGTGGGCGGCCACGGGCGTGAATCTGTGGGTGATATGGTGCGCTTTGCCCGCCGGGGCTTTGACGGAGTCATTCATATTTTGCCTTTTACCTGTACACCGGAAATTGTGGCCCAAAGCATTTTACCCATAGTAAGCCGGCAGGAAGGCATCCCCTACCTGTCTGTTTCTTTAGATGAACAGTCCGGGGAAGCCGGTTTTATCACCCGGCTGGAAGCATTTTTAGATTTATTAAAGCAGCGCCGTCACAAAACGCAAAACCAGGCTTTTAAACTTGCCACGGCCAGGAGATGAAACTTTCAGGGACGGCAGGAATATAATGGGTAAGCATTGAAATTATAAACATCTGGGCAAACCGGAGGGGCTTGACCTCCGGTTTTTAAAAATGCTTATTAGTATTTTGCGCAGGGCTTGTTTCTGTTATAGTATAAGGGAAAGCCCGGGGGAGGGGATGCTGTGCAGGTAATTACCACACATGAAAACGCAGATTTTGATGCTTTGGCATCAATGGTTGCCGCTGCGAAACTTTACCCGGAGGCACAAGCTGTCTATCCCGGTAACCTTAACCCCAATGTGCAGGAATTTGTTTCTTTATATAAAGATGTTTTAAAGATAAAAACACATCGGGAAGTGGATTTAAAAGGCAGCACCAGGTTAATTGTGACCGATACCAGGCAACGTAAGCGGCTGCCTTTATTCCACAGGCACCTGGACAAAATTAAAGAAATATTTGTTTATGACCATCACCCCAAAACTTCCGATGATTTACCGGCCCGGCTGGAAGTGGTGGAGCAAGTAGGTGCCACTACCACAATTTTAGTGGAAAGAATTTTCCGGGAAGGTATTTCCCTTACTGCTTTCGAGGCTACTCTTTTTGTTTTAGGCATTTTTGAGGATACAGGCTGCTTAACTTTTGATATTACTACCGCCAGGGATGTAAAAGCTGTCTATGATTTATGGCAGGCAGGCATTGATTCGCGCATCCTGGGAACTTTTTTGCGCCGGCCCCTTAATTTGGAACAGCGCAATCTTTTTGATCAGCTGCTTTCCGCCACCGCCTACCATGAGATTCAGGATCTGCAGATAGGAATAGCTGCTTTAGAAAATGAAGAATATGTGGACGGACTGGGCGCCGTGGCCCAAAAACTACTGGAAATTGAGGATGTGGATGCTTTCTTTGCCGTAGTGGCCATGGCGAAAAAGATCTATCTAAGCGGCCGCAGCCGTACCCCGCGCCTTAATTTGGCGTCACTTTTAGCGCCTTTGGGCGGAAAAGGCCACCGTGGCGCCGCTTCTGCTGTTTTGTCTGGGACAAGCGTCGCTGAAGTGCAGAAAAGATTGCAAAAAGCCCTGCAGGATCAGGTGCCGGCAGCTCCTACGGTGCGTGCAATTATGTCAAGTCCTGTACGCTCCGTACAACCCGGGACTACTGTTGATGAGGCTTATCAGCTGATGCTGCGGTACGGTCACGGCGGTTTTCCCGTGGTGGAAGAGGGGCGCTTGGTGGGCTTGATTTCGCGCCGTGATTTGGACAAAGCCGTCCACCACGGTTTGGGGCATGCGCCGGTGAAAGGCTACATGAGCAAAAAGCTGTATACAGTTACACCTGAAACGACAATTGCCCAGGCTCGTCATTTACTAATTGCTCATGATATTGGACGCCTCCCCGTGGTGGAAAAAGAGGCTGTAATCGGTATAGTGACACGCACTGATATTTTGCGGGCCTGGGAAAAAGATGAAGCGCCTGTGGCTGAAACGGGACCTGTGGCGGCTGATGATCTGACGCCTCTGCTTAAAGAACGTTTGCCGGAGAAAAAACAGGGACAGTTATATTTAATCGGGCAAAAAGCCGACCGGGAAAAAGTGCGGGTATATGTGGTGGGCGGTTTTGTCCGGGATCTTTTGCTGGGACGGCCTACACATGATTTAGACCTGGTGGTGGAGCCCCTGGCCATTCCTTTTGCCCAAAAACTAAAAAACTACCTGGGAGGCAAACTTGTCACCCATGAGCAGTTTGGGACGGCCACACTGACTTTGGAAAGCGGTGAAGTCATAGATTTAGTTACAGCCAGGCAGGAGTTTTATGCCAGGCCTGCCGCCCTGCCGGAAGTGGAAATGAGCAGTTTAAGAAATGATTTATTCCGGCGTGATTTTACCATTAATACGCTGGCTTTTTCTCTTAATGCCCCGCATTTTGGCCGCCTAACCGATTTTTTTGGCGGACTTAAAGATTTGGAACAGGGAATTATTCGTGTTTTATATAATTTAAGTTTTGTAGAAGATCCCCTGCGGGTGTTAAGGGCAGTTCGCTTTGAACAGCGCTTTGGTTTTCAATTTGATGAAACCACCAGATCGCTTTTGGAAAATGCCGTCCAAACACGTGTTTTGGAAAAAGTAACAAAAGAAAGGCTGTATGAAGAATTTGCCCTGATCTTTCAGGAAGAAAAGGCGGCCCTGATATTGGCCAGGCTGTTTGAACTGGGAATTGCCGGTGTTTTATTTCCCGGTGTGCGGGCTGGTAAATCTATGTACAGGCGTTTATATCAAACCACAGATGTTTTGACCTGGGCTCAGGAGCACTTGCCTGATGCCCGGTTGTTGCCGGATGCCTTATACTTGGCGGCAGTAATGAAAGATTTGCCCTTTCAGGAGGCAAGACATCTTTGCCGGCGTCTGCGATTGCCACGGGAAAGCAGCCGCAAAGTGCTGGCAATCCTGGAGAATATTGACTGGCTGCTGCATGAGCTCAAAGGTGAGGAAAAGCTGCAACCCAGCCGGTTAGATGAATTATTTAGCCACCAATATCCGGAAGCACTTCTATTTCTCCTGGTTTGTGCCGATGAGCAAAAGTTCCGGCAATATATAGTGGATTACTGGCAAAATTATCGTCATCTAAAAACAGCCCTTAACGGTCATGACTTGGAAGCTCTCGGTTTCCGTCCCGGTCCGCGTTTTCATCTGGTTTTAAAAGCATTGCGCGCTGCCCGCCTTGACGGGCAGATTACGACGCGGGAACAGGAAGTTGCTTTGGCCCGGAAGCTATTAACTGCTGATACAGGAAAGGAGAATCCAGTTGCCGGTAACTAATTTAATGGATCGTTTTTTCGGCCTTGATATGCTATATCGTATTCCGGCTCTTTTGCTTGCCCTGACAGTGCATGAACTGGCTCATGGGTTGGTAGCATACAAATTGGGGGACAATACTGCCCAGCAGCAGGGGCGTCTTTCGTTAAACCCGCTGCGGCATATTGATCCCATCGGGCTTCTGGCTTTATGGATTGTTGGTTTCGGTTGGGCTAAACCGGTTCCTGTCAACCCGTTTAAATTTAAAGGAAACAAGCGTTTGGGTCTCCTTCTGGTAGGGCTTGCGGGCCCCTTTGCCAATTTCCTGTTGGCAATTTTGTCCGCCCTGCTTTTAGTTACTGTTCCGTGGCGGACACCTTACTTGCTGGCCATTATGCAATTAACATTTATTTATAATGTGATGCTGGGCGTGTTTAATCTGCTGCCCATTCCACCTCTGGACGGATCAAAAGTTTTACAGTTTATCCTGCCTGACCGGCTTGCATATCATTACCTGCGCTTTGAGCGCTACGGTATTTTTCTTTTAGTTTTATTAATTTTTACGCGCATTTTAGAACGCATCCTTTATCCTTTGGCTGATTTTGTTCTAGGTTTAATTGCAACCATTGTAATTTTTATTACCGGAATGATGTGAAAGGAGAAAAATAGAGATGGAGCAAAAAAGAGTATTCAGCGGCATGCGGCCTACAGGCCGTTTACAGTTGGGCAACCTTTTAGGGGCTTTGGAAAATTGGGTTAAATTGCAAGATGAATATAAATGTATTTTCAGTGTGGCAGATTGGCATGCCATGACTACCAGTTATGATGATCCTTCCGAGCTGAAGGAGAATACAATGCAAATGGTCATTGATTGGCTTTCTGCAGGCTTGGATCCGGAAAAAAGCATCATTTTTTGCCAGTCCGATGTGAAAGAACATGCGGAACTGCATCTATTATTTTCCATGTTTACACCTCTTTCCTGGCTGGAGCGTGTTCCCACTTATAAAGATCAAATCCAACAACTGCGGGAGAAAAATCTTGCCACTTACGGTTTTTTAGGCTACCCGCTGCTCCAGGCTGCCGATATACTGCTGTACCGGGCCGATGCAGTACCGGTAGGAGAAGATCAGGTTCCCCATGTGGAAATGACCAGGGAAATTGCCCGCCGTTTTAATTATCTCTATCAAACCGACTTTTTCCCTGAGCCACAAGCTTTACTGACAAAAATAAAACTTCTTCCCGGTATTGACGGGCGCAAAATGAGTAAATCCTACGGTAATACCATTGAAATGTCAGACAGTCCGCAGGAAATCGCCAAAAAGGTTAACCAAATGGTGACGGATCCCGGCCGGATTCGTAAAACAGATCCGGGCAACCCGGAAGTCTGCACCGTCTTTGCTTTTCATCAGGTTTTTAATCCGGAAGGAGTCGAAGGTGTGGAAAGAGCCTGTCGCCGTGGTGAAATCGGTTGTGTACAGTGTAAAAAACAACTGATAAAACATCTTAATGCCTACCTGGAGCCTATTTATGAGAAAAGAAAGGTACTGGAAGGACAGCGCGATTACATCATCGATCTTCTCCGGGAGGGGGCAAAACAGGCGAAAGAGATTGCCGTAAACACTATGGAGCAAGTTTTTGCTCTTGTAGGATTTAAACTGTGAAGTTATTCCAAGGAGAGGATACTGGCCGGTGGAATATCAGATTAACCTTCCTGTTTTTGAGGGCCCCTTTGAATTGCTTTTTCATTTAATTGAAAAAGCGGAAGTAGATATTTACGATATTTCCATTGCCGAGATCACATCGCAGTATCTGGAAACCCTGCAATCAATGCGGGAGTTAAATTTAGACATTGCTGCTGATTTTTTGGTGATGGCTGCCACCTTATTACGGCTAAAATCACGCAAACTTTTGCCCACCGTTACTACGGCTGCAGAGACTGACGAAGATGAGCTGTTTGAAATAGATACTCAGGAACAACTGGTAGAAAGGCTGTTGGAGTACAAGTATTTTCGTGAGGTGGCGGAACAGCTGCGCCGGTGTGAACTGGAGCAGAAACGGGTTTATGTACGCTCCTTTTCCGGGGAAAAAGTTGTGCTGGTTAATCCGGAGCAGGAGGCGGCCCTGACCAATGTGACGCTGCCGGCCTTGCTGCAGGCGCTGGAAAAAGTGCTGGCGGAACAAAAAGAACCGCGGGAAATTGCAGCGGATGATTTTTCCGTAGAGGAGAAAATGGAAGAAATCAGCTTGATTTTGCGCCGGCAACAGGAGGGAGTGGAATTTGCCTCTCTTTTTTCCACTTCCAGCGGCATTTCGGAAATTATTGTTACCTTTATTGCCTTATTAGAACTTGTACGTTTGGGCCGAATCATGGTTTGGCAGGACGGACCCATGGGGCGCATACTGTTGCTGCCCAAACCGGCCTAACCGGAGGTGCTTTTATGGACATCAAACCGCAGGTGGAAGCTTTGCTTTTTGTGGCGGAAGAACCTTTACCTCCAAAGAAAATTGCGGAAATTATTGGTTCTGACAATAAAGAGGTACGCCGCGTCCTGCTGGAATTACAGCAGGAATACGCCAAGAAAGAGCATGGCCTGCAAATTGTGGAAATAGCCAAAGGCTATCAGTTCAGTACCAAACCGGAAATGGCCGGAGTGGTGGAAAAAATGTTTGCCGGAGAAAAAAGTTATACTTTGTCCCAGGCGGCTTTGGAAACATTGGCCATTATTGCTTACCGGCAACCTGTAACACGTATTGATATTGAAGCCATTCGCGGTGTGAAGGTGGGGGCAGTTTTAGAAACACTGCAAAAGCGCCGGCTTATCCGCAGTGTGGGACGCAAGGACGCCCCCGGGCGGCCGGTTCTTTACGGTACCACCAAAGAGTTTCTGCGCTATTTTGGGCTTAAGGATTTATCCGAACTGCAGAAACTGCAGCTACCGGAAGATAAATAAAATTAAAAAGTCCACAACTTTGTCACAAAATCCTGTTATAATAAACAGTGGTCTTTTCAGCAAGAGCGCCGGATTGATGCGTATGCAAAAAAATTTTATTCTAGAGGTGAAAATAATGAAAAAAGCTGCCTTGATTGCACTGGCTGTCTTACTGGTTGCCGCGGGAGTTTTTGCCGTATACCGGTTACAAGATAATGAAGTGGTGGCGACTGTGAACGGAGAAAAAATTACAAAAGAACAATTTTATGAAGCCCTGGTGGAAAACAGCGGCGAGATGGTCCTGGAACAGCTTGTCACCTTAATGGTTGTCAGCCAGGAAGCACAAAAACAAGGGATAAATATCACCGAAGCAGACGTGGAAGCACGAATTGAACAAATGATCCAGGAGGATTACTACGGCAGCAAAGATTATTTTGAACAGGTTCTGCAGCAATCCGGCTGGACTGAAGATGCTTTAAAAAAGAATTTACTCATTGATATGATGCTAACGGAAATGGTGCGCAAAAAAACAGAAGTTACCAATGAAGAAGTGGCAGAGTATTTTGCGGAGAACCGTGCCGATTTCGATATTCCCCATGAAGTAAATGTGCGCCATATCCTGGTCGATACAGAGGAAACTGCCAGGGAAGTACTGGAAGAGCTGGAGCAGGGCGGCAATTTTGCCGCACTGGCCAAAGAATATTCACGAGATCCCGGTTCGGCGGAAAAAGGCGGGGAATTAGGTTTTGTGGGTAAGGACGAACTGGTGACAGAATTTGCTGAAGCCGCTTTTGCCGCCCCCGTCGGTCTGATCAAAGAACCGGTGCAATCACTCTATGGCTATCACATTATTGAAGTGCTGGAAATTCAAGAGTACCGTGAAGTGAAATTTGCCGAAGTTGAAAGTGATGTGAGAGAAGCTTTAATTAATGAAAAGGTGCAGGCAAAACTTTATGAGGAATTTTCCACCCTGCGCCAAAATGCAGATGTGGAAACTATGCTTTAAAGAAAACTCCGGAAGGCATAATTAGCCTACCGGAGTTTTTTGTATCTTTTTTCCTCTTTTGGACAAGGTAAAAATAAACAAAGCAGTGTGGTGGAAAGATGAAGCCGGTCTTATATGTTCTGCCTTTTTCCCTGGCGCTGATTTTATTAATACAAACAATGCCTGTGCGCATAAATCTTTTTTTGGTTAGGGAAAATAAAGATGATTTTATTGCACTGGGCGTTTCTACATTTTTTTCACTGCTGCGTTTTAAGGTGGAAATTCCCGTCTTAAAGCAGGAAACTCCGCTGGATTTGGCTCTGGAAACGGAAATAAAAACCCGGGACAAACTGCTGCGGGAGCAGAGGAGAAAATTTTCAGTTTGGGATTTCGAGTGGCAGAAGTTGAAGCAGCAGCTTGATTGGTTCAAAAAAAATAAAAAAATACTCTCTTTTACCTTTAGTTTTATGCGCCGGGCAGCGCTGGTGGAGAAATTAAAAATACAGTTATGTTTTAGTCTGGAAGACGCTGCTTTGACGGGAATGGCAGCGGGACTTATCTGGTCGTTTGCCGGTGTCCTGGCAGTACCGGCACAAAAGTTGCTGCGCCTGAAAAACCGGCCTGAACTGGTCGTGATTCCGGATTTTAACGGTAAGCCGGATTTAAAGCTGCGTTTGGAGGCAGATTTATCTTTGCGCCTGGGCCATTTAACCGTGGGCGGACTATTGTTTTTATTGACAAAAATACGAGGGGGGTAGTAAATATGGATCATCCCATTCAGGGCCTGATGAAGACGGCAATGGAAAACCTCAAAGAAATGGTTGATGTGAATACAATTATCGGCGATGCGGTGGAAACCCATGACGGAACTACCATTATTCCCATCTCCCGGGTTTCTTTCGGCTTTGCCGCCGGGGGCAGTGAATTTGAAAGCAATAATGAGGAGAAAAAAAAGCAGAAAGAAAGCGACGGCTTGGGCCATCCCTTTGGCGGCGGCAGCGGCGGCGGTGTCTCCGTACAGCCGGCAGCTTTTCTAGTGGTCACTAAAGACGGCCAGGTTCGCATGCTGCCTGTGGATCGTAATGCCGTTTTTGACAGGATTATGGATCTGGCGCCGCAGCTCATCAGTCAGATCCAGGAAATGAGGAAACAAGGGGCCGGTCAGCCGCCAAATTACCAAATTTAAAAAGACAAGTTCATAAACTGCAAGCCATGTGAATAACAATTAGCATGGCTTTTTTTGCGTTAATTTAATGTATAATTATTTTAATTCACATATGTGGAGGTAGTAAGATGCGGCGTAAAATCATGGTAATCCTGCTCATTATCCTTTTACTGCTGCCGGCAGGTAATACTTTGGCTTTAGAAGCGCCTAAAGTAACGGCCCGGGCTGCCATTGTGCTGGATCAAAAAACAGGAAGGATTTTGTTTAGTAAAAACGCCTATGAGCAATTGCCCATGGCCAGTACTACAAAAATAATGACGGCTATTTTAGCCATTGAATCAGGCAAACTGCAGGATGTAGTTACAGTCAGTGAAAATGCAGCTTTAGTGGAAGGCTCAAGTATTGATTTGGAAGCGGGGGAAACGAAAACACTGGAAGAGTTGCTGTACGGTTTAATTTTACGGTCAGGCAATGATGCAGCTGTGGCGATAGCTGAATACTTGGGTGGTTCGGTGGAGGAGTTTGCCTATTTAATGACACAAAGGGCCCGGAGGCTGGGAGCGGTAAAAACAAAATTTATGAATCCCCACGGCCTGGATCATGAAGAACATTATACTACCGCTTATGATTTAGCGCTTATTGCCTCCCATGCCATGAGTCTGCCGGAATTTCGGGAAATTGCCGCCACCGGGGAAAAGAAAATTTCCTGGACGGGCAGGCCTTATGACCGTGTTTTACGCAATCAAAATAAGCTTTTAACTTTGTATGAGGGGGCGGAAGGGATTAAAACCGGCTGGACCACACCGGCGGGGCGCTGTTTTGTGGGGGCTGCCTCCCGGGACGGTTGGCGGCTGATCAGTGTGGTTTTAAATGCGCCGCAAATGTGGGAGGACACCATGACACTCCTGGATTTTGGTTTTAACAATTATACCTGGGAACCTGTGATCACGGCGGGACAGCAGTTAAAAACTGTCACTGTGGAGAAGGGCAAAGCCGAAAAAGTAGCCTTGGCCGCGAAAGAGGAAATCGGGCTGCCGCTGAAGGAAGACGAAAAGGAATTTCTGCGCTATGAATTTGAGGGGCCCAATGTAGTGCGGGCACCCATAGCCGCAGGGCAGCAGTTAGGAATCTTGCGCGTTTATTTTGGTTCTGAATGTGTGGCACAAACCCCGCTGGTGGCGGCTGAGGCGGTGGGAAAACTGAATTTTTTCCAAAGAATTTTCCGGTTTTTGCAGAACCTGTTTTAAAGCGCAGGCAAATCCGGGGTAGGCGGTGGGGAATTTGATTAATTTAATCTGGCTTGTCATGATCATTAGCAGCTTGGTGGTGGCGGCTTTAACCGGTAAAATGGAGGCGGTGACGGAAGCAGTTTTTGCCTCGGCCGAACAGGCAGTAAGCATAGCTTTTTCCCTGGTGAGTATTATGACTTTTTGGCTGGGGATGATGAAACTCATTGAAAAAAGCGGTCTTATTAACTGGGTGATGAAACTTTTGCGCCCTTTAGTTTCAATTTTGTTTCCGCGCCTGCCTAAAGATCATCCGGCTGCTCAAGCCATCCTGATGAACATGAGCGCCAACCTTTTAGGTATGGGCAGTGCAGCTACGCCCTTCGGGTTAAAAGCCATGCAGGAACTGCAAACACTAAATCCGGATCCGCAGACCGCCAGCGATGAAATGTGTACTTTTTTGGCCGTCAACACTTCCAGTATGACTCTCATTCCTACCACGGTCATAGCTTTACGGGCCGCCGGAGGTTCCGCCAATCCCACGGAAATTGTAGGTACAACCATTATTGCAACTTTTATTGCCTGCAGTATAGGCGTCATCAGTGATCGCCTTTTGCGCAAATTTTCCGCTCACAATGGGGGGAGGAAATAATATTGCTGCAAACTATCATCCAAACAATAGCAGCATGGACCATTCCGCTCTTTATCTTTATTATTTTGCTTTATGCCGCTGCCAAAAAAATTGATGTTTTTACTACTTTTATTGAAGGGGCGCAGGAAGGTTTCCAGACGTCCATTGCCCTTATCCCTTATTTAGTGGCTATGCTGGTTGCCATCGGTCTTTTGCGTGCTTCAGGAGCCATAGATCTTTTAATCGGCCTTTTACTGCCGGTACTAACCAAGCTTAATGTGCCCGGAGAAATTTTACCCTTGGCCATTATGCGGCCCCTTTCCGGCAGCGGTGCTTTAGGGATTACGGCCGAAATTTTGGAACATTTCGGGCCTGATTCATTTCTTGGCCGCGTTGCTTCTACCATGCAGGGGAGTACTGATACGACTTTATATATCTTAACTGTTTATTTTGGCAGCGTAGGGATCAGACGTACACGGCACGCCTTGGCAGTAGGTTTAATTGCTGATTTTGCCGCCTTTGCCGCTTCCATAGCTATATGTACACTTGTATTCGGCTAGACTTGCGCATCTTTCCGGGATCAGTTATGATGGAAACTGATCAATTAAACAGGAGCAATGATGATGCGTCTGCAAAAATTTTTGTCGGCAGCCGGTGTTTGTTCCCGCCGAGCGGGAGAAAAGCTCATTGCACAGGGCCGGGTTAAAGTTAACGGGGAAACCGTAACGGCCATGGGCATAGTCATTGATCCGGAAAAAGATGCAGTGACAGTAGATAATCGACCTGTCAGGCTGACTAACAAAAAAGAATATATTATGCTGCATAAACCTGTGGATGTTGTCACCACCCTTTCCGATCCCTTTGGGCGGCAAACCGTAAAAGCACTGGTGGCTGATGTGGGTAAGCGCGTTTTCCCGGTGGGACGTTTAGACCTGGATACAAGCGGGCTGCTTTTGCTTACCAATGACGGCGAGCTGGCCAATCGTCTGACTCATCCCTCCTTTGGCGTGGAAAAAGAATATCTGGTGCGCGTCAAGGGCCTGCCTGCAGGGGAAACATTAAAAAGATTGGCGGAAGGGGTGGAACTTGAAGACGGTTTAACTGCACCGGCAACGGTACGCTTAATTAAAGGCGGCACCGGCACCTCGCTTTTGTCGCTGACGCTTAAAGAAGGACGGAACAGGCAGGTCAGGCGCATGCTGGATGCTGTAGGACATCCGGTTATTACTTTAAAGCGGGTGCGTTTTGCCCAGCTGACTCTTGACGGACTGCAGCCGGGGAAATGGCGTCGCCTGACGCCGGCGGAAGTGAAAAAGTTAAAAAAGACGGTAGGTTTGCTTAAGAGCTTTAAGAGCAAGAGGAAAACGTGAACTCTTGCCTTTAATTTTGGCATTTGGTAGAATAGAAGCAAATCCAAGACAGGCAGCAGGTGCTCATTTTGAGTAAAAGGGAATCAGGTGAAAGTCCTGAGCGGTCCCGCCACTGTAACCGTGAGTTTTACAGCAAAATGCCACTTGGCAAGTCCAGGGAAGGCGCTGTAAAATGATGACCGGCAGCCAGGAAACCTGCCTGTTGCCTTAAACGTATCGTGCCCTCGGGTTAAGGGAGACGTATTTGTTTAAGCATTTCCCAGCCGCGGGCTGGGTTTTTTATGTGATTTGACTTGGGAGGGAAAGAAAAATGAGGAAATGGTTAATTGTACT
>JAAYSO010000007.1 GCA_012523945.1 Bacillota bacterium | reverse complement strand
ATGCAGATGCCTCGAGAGAGGGTAAAAGGGAACCGGGTGCAAATCCCGGACGGACGCGCCACTGTAACCGGCGAGAGTTCCGTCAAAACCACTGAAGCGAAAGCTTTGGGAAGGGACGGAAATCGTTTGAGCCGGAAGTCAGGAAACCTGTCTGTATAAGAAAAACTCATCCTTCGCGCCAAAGGAGAGGGTATTTTTATTGTTGTTAAAAAGCCTCCTTTTGGGGGCTTTTGTTTTTTACCGGTTTGGAAATTACATCAACCTTAATTCGCCTTTTTTCCGAACCGATGAGGATTTTTAGAAAAGGGAGGAGTCTTTATGAAAAAAACTTGTTTAGTCTTTGTTCTGGTTCTGGTTATGTTGGCAGCTGTGGGATGCAGCCAAAGTGCAGAAAAGGAGGCAGAGGGCCCCTTTGTCACTTTAGTAGATCAAACAGGCCGGGAAGTTGTTATTGAAAAAAAGCCGGAAACAATTATTTCCGTATCCCCCGGTAATACAGAAATAGCTTTTGCGTTGGGCCTGGATGATTTAATTATCGGTGTCACCGACTACTGTAATTACCCGGAAGCGGCGTTGGCCAAAGAAAAAATAGGCGGTTTTACAACGCCTAATGTGGAAAAAATCGTTGACTTAAAACCCGATCTGGTTTTTTGCGGGAATATGCATGAGGAACTTGCTGCCCAACTTGAGGAACTGGGGCTGACAGTTATTACCCTGGCGCCAAAAACAATGGAAGAAATGTATGAAGCGGTGGAACTGGCAGGAAAAGCAACCGGTTATGAGGATAAAGCAGCAGAGCTGGTAGCGAATATGCAGAGTCGTATAGCAGCCGTGCAGGAAAAATTGAGTGCCATCACGGAAAATGAACGGGTGCGAGTTTATTATGAAGTATATTCTGAACCGTTGATGACTGCCGGTGGTGCCTCACTCATCAATGAAGTTATTAAGCATGCCGGCGGTATAAATATCTTTGCTGACTTGAATGAGGATTATCCCATGGTGAGCGAGGAAATGGTTTTAACCAGGGATCCCGAATTTATTCTGTATCCTTTGTTCCATGGCTCTGAAGAATTAAATATTCCCGGCCGTCCTGCCTGGCAGGGCGTAACGGCCATTAAAAATGAAAATGTGCACGGGGTTACAGATGACTCCACTTCCCGCCCCGGTCCGCGGCTGGTGGATGCGGTGGAAGAAATGTTTTGTGTCTTTTATCCGGACTTAAATTAAAAAATTGCCGCACTCGTGATGAGTGCGGTAATCTTTTTTCCTATCCTTCTTTTTGGGGTTGCATCGTTTCACAGCAGGTTTGCGCCGATGTTGTTGCTGAGAAATGTTTAAAATAGGCTATGCCCAGTTCATCTGCATATTCTTCATTAAACTCGTCAGCTGAATTTGACGGATTATTTTTGACCCAAATCGTACCGGCTGTACACTGATTATCTTCCCAAAACCTGCAGGAATCAACAGAGCAGTAAACTTTAGTCACTTTTCTCTTCCTTTCCCCTAAGTAGTCGGTGTCTTTAGCTTCACCAACTATTACTGCTCTATACAAAAACAAAAACTATTTTTTCCGGTCATAAACATAATAGGTATGCCGGTATTTATTTTTTTCGTCAACAACACCTTCACGACAGGAAACTAATTCCCATTCCGATTTGTCATACTCGGGAAAAAAAGTGTCTCCGCCAAAACTCTCATGGATTTCTGTTATGTAAAGCCTGTCTGCATGCGGGAAAAACAGTTTAAAGATTTCGGCACCGCCGATAACGAAGTATTCCTGGTCAGGATCGAGCTGTTTTAAAATTTCTTCTACAGTGTGAAACACAAAAACATCTTCATGAGCAGGCGGCTTGTAAGCTTTGTTGGTGGTCAGGATAAAATGTTTCCTGCCCGGCAGGACTCTGGGCAGAGATTCAAAAGTTCTTCTCCCCATAATCATAATTTTACTGGCGGATGAAGTGGTTTCCTTGAAAAATTTCACATCGGCCGGCAAGTGCCAGGGCAGCCGGTTACTTTTACCCATAACATTATTTTTTCCAATGGCTACGACAAAACTAATCATTTCTTTCCCTCCCATCCTGGTTGTGTTCATTATGACGCAAGAGATCTGCCGGCGCAAGGGCAAAGAAGCTGTTTTTCTAATTTGTTAAGAAAAATGTTGGATTGCATCATCCCCTGGTTATGTTATGATGATAGTTATAAGCCAAAAACGGGGGAAATCCAATGTTTACTAACGGCATTATTATCTTTAATCAGATGATTGTGATGTTTTTTTTAGTTGCGGCGGGCTATTTCTTCTATAAAAAAGAAATTATAGATAACCCGACGGCAGAAAAGCTTTCGCTTTTATTATCCACGTATATTATTCCTGCCACTATCTTGGTTTCTTTTCAACGTCCTTTTGAGATAATATTCGCACAGGAACTGTTAATTCTGTTCATCACTTCCCTGGGTTTATTTGCGCTTTCCATCTTGCTGGCCCGAAAAGTCTATCCGCCGCAGAAATACACTAATTATGCAGACAGGCAAATGTGTATCATCTTCCCCAATAACGGGTTTTTGGCCTTCCCGCTGCTTGAAGGCATGTTTGGCAGCCTTGGCGTTTTTCTTGGTTCTGCACACCTTGTGGCTATGACAGTTGTGTTGTGGACATACGGAGTGATGCTCATGGAAGGGCCGGAGAAAAAAATCAGCCTTAAAAAGATTATCTTCAATCCCGGGGTACTGGCTTTTATTTGCGGTGCTCTTATTTTCGTTTCCCCGGTGAAACTGCCAAACAATTTTTATCTCGCCCTGGAACATATTTCTCGTTTGATGACACCGTTGGCTATGTTTGTGCTCGGCAGTTTTATGGCACAAATTAAAGTCAAGTCAGTTTTTTATGCCTTTTCCGTTTGGCAGGCAACTTTTTTCCGTTTAGTCTTTATTCCTGTTTTAACAATGCTCTTACTCTATTTTATCCCCTTGAATTTTACGGCGAAAATAGTGCTGCTGGTGGCTGTTGCGGCACCGTCAGCAGTCGTTAACCCCATGTTTGCAAAGATCTATCACACTGATTATTTGTTTTCAACACGCGTGGTGATTTTATCCACCCTGCTTTCACTTATTACCTTGCCGCTACTTATTACCGTTTTTACTTATATCAGTTCTTTATAAAAAACTTTGCATGTGGTGTTTGTCTTTGCTAGAATTTGTTTATCGGAACCTATCTCAGCCTTGGTTTGCTTTCTTTCCTTAACCGCTGGGGGTAGGGGACTTTTTTCTGGAAGATAAATTGACACGGAAAAGAGGGATATAATGCTGGGGAAGCTGGTGAGTGTTATTCTGAGGCTGGCAAAAAATATTTTAATCGGGCCTGATGCCAGGGCTTTTTGGGCCCATCGTCAAAAATGTCTCCAGAGCCGTAATAAATTAATAAAAGCTTATCATAAACTATGTTGTGCCAGAATTCTCTATAAAAATAATGCTGCCATACCGCTGCAGACCCGTATAGAAGGAAAATTAAATTTGCCCCATGGTTTAAACGGTATATTAATCTCGGAAGGTGCAGTGATCGGGCGTAACTGTACAGTTTACCAGCAGGTTACCATCGGTTCAAATACGCTCAAGGATTCAAAAGGAGCCGGAGCACCTGTGATTGGTGATAATGTCTATATAGGTGCCGGTGCCAAAATTATCGGCGGGGTCAGAATTGGCGATAATGTGCGGATCGGGGCCAATTGTGTAGTGGTAGAAGATATCCCTTCCAACTGTACGGTGGTGCTGGACAAGCCGAGAATTATTGTTCATCAGGAGCCGAAAGATAATACTTTTATGTCTTATGAAAACTTTAGGACGGCAAGTGAGCAAAATTTGCCTCAAACTGAAGATGCGGGATAAACAAAAAAACTCAAGCCAAGTGACTTGAGTTTTTTGCTTGTCAAATTAGTAGGGTTCAGTAAAGACTTCAAAATGAGCCTGGGGATGATCGCAAGCCGGGCACATTTCGGGGGCTTCCGCACCTTCATGAATGTAACCGCAGTTGCCGCATTTCCAGCGAATAGGTTCGTCTTTTTTGAACACGGTGCCGTTTTTCATATTGTCATACAGTTTTTGGTAGCGTTCTTCGTGCATTTTTTCACTGACACAAATAGCGCGGAAAGCTGCTGCTATTTCGGGGAAGCCTTCTTCATCGGCCACATCGGCAAAGGCAGGATAGAGATCGTGCCATTCTTCATTTTCGCCATCGACAGCAGCTTTTAGGTTGTCAAGGGTGGTGCCTTGTGCTACCGGATAGTCTGCCTGAATATCGATTTTGGCCGGCAACTCGCCCAGACCTGCTACCAGGAACTTCCAAAAGCGCTTGGCATGCTCTTTTTCATGATCTGCCGTCTCCAGGAAGACGTTTCTAATTTGTTTGTAGCCTTCTTTGTCCGCTATGGATGCATAGTAGGTATAACGGTTTCTTGCCTGCGATTCACCGGCAAAAGCTTTAAGTAAATTCTCAGCAGTCTTGGTTCCCTTCAAACTTTTCATTTTTATCCTCCTTATGTTTATTTTTATGGCGGCAGTCTAAACAGACACCGCTATAATAAACATTCTTGGCCTCAATTTGAAAACCTTTTAATTCCGGTGTCTCCGTTTCTATATAATGTGTATCGAAGTCAAAAATTTTTTCACAAACACGGCAGAAAAAATGGCCGTGATTCTGTGTGTTGGCATCATAATGCTTTTCTTTATATTCAACTCCAACCGGTTTAACCAGCTTTTTTGCCAAGAACAAATCTAATGTATTGTAGACGGTAGTTTTCGATAATGTGGGAATTTGCGGTAAAAGTGCTTGGTAAATTTGTTCCACGGTGGGATGAACAGGGTTGGTTAGTAAGTACGCTAAAATATGAATTCTGGTTAAAGACGGTCGTATTTCATTTTCCTGCAGCAGCTTCACTGCACTGTCTAAAACATTCATATCATACTCCGGGCCTCTTTATTTGTAATGATTACAATATTGTAACTGTTATTATTCTTGCATAGCCGTCGGCTTAAGTCAAGGGGAAATGTTTTTATTAATAATCTGTTAATGTTTTTCCCTTTGTATGCAGCGGCAGGCAAATGTTCATCATATAAACATAATAAAAGTGGCGCCGTGAGGAGAGGTAAGCTGAACTTGGATTTAAAGGAAAGTTATTAATTTCACTAATTATTTGCTTCTTGACAGTTTGGAAACAAAATGTTAGAATCCTAACGAATGTCATGTTGTAGGGGAATGTCATGCAAAAGAAAGCAGAAAAAATTGCTGAATTAATAGGGATGCTCCCTTTGTTTATGGGACTTGTTTTGGAAGGAATTGAAATTGCAACACCTTTTCCCTTAAATGAAAGTGAAGAAAAGACTTTAATGTTTCTTCATAAAAATGAAGGTTCTCCCATGACTGAATATAGTAAAAAGGTTGGGCTTTCCAAAGGTTCCTTTACCGGTGTTGTGGATCGCCTGGTGGAAAAAGGACTTGTGAAACGCACTTCTGTCAGTGATGACCGGAGAGTATATGCCCTCATTCTTACGGAAAAAGGTAAAGAAACCGCCAAAGATATTGATCTTCAGTTTAAACAGCATATTGCAAAAAAGCTTACATATTTGCCGGATGAAGATTTGCGGGCATTGAAAAAAGCCTTGGCAATTATTGCAGCCACAATTGAAAAATTTCAAGCTGGGAAGGGATGAGGATAATGACAAGTTCAAAAAGCACGGCGCTGAAGCAAAACCGCATGCAAATATTGGAATCGATGCCGGTAAGTAAAGCTATTTGGGTTTTGGCTTTGCCGACCATGGTGGCCATGCTGATCCAAGTGGTCTACAACATGACAGATACCTTTTTTATTGGGAAGTTAAATAATCCCAACATGGTGGCGGCCATTGCCATTTCAATGCCAATTTTCATGATTATTCAAGCTTTTGGCAATATTTTTGCCGTTGGTGGGGCCTCGCTTATTTCCCGCTTATTGGGAAGAGGCGAAAGGGAAAATGCCAAACAGGCGGGAGCCATTGCTTTCTGGGCAGCCATGTCCATGAGTATTGTGGTGACAGTGATAGGTTTTATTTTCCGAAGACAAATCCTTATGCTTTGTGGTGCCACCGCCGAGACCATTGATTTTGCGCTGAGCTATTTAACCATTATGCTTTTCGGTAGCCCCTTAATCGGTTTGCAGCATGCACTGAACGGGTTGCTACGCTCCGAAGGAGCTACACGGGAATCTATGACCGGTATGATTATGGGTTCCATTTTAAATATGATCCTGGATCCAATTTTCATTTTTACCCTGGGTATGGGTATAGCCGGAGCTGCCGTAGCCACAATTATTGGCAACTTGGTGGGTTTTATCTATTTTATCAGCTTCTATTTACAGAAAAAAAGTGTCATTTCCATCTCGCCCAAGTACTTCCGGTTTAATCTGGAATTCTTCCAAGAGATTTTTAAGATTGGGATCCCTGCTACCCTTGGTATGATGCTGATGAGCTTGGGCTTTTCTTTGACTAACGTTGTTGCCCGCGGCTTTGGCAACGATGTCATTGCCGCTAACGGCGTGGTCATGCGCATTACAAATATTACGGTGATGCTAACCATAGGCTTGGCACAAGGTTGCCAGCCGCTGATGGGCTACAGCTACGGTGCCAAAAAATACAAACGTTTGCTGGCAACGGTGAAAAAAGCAATTACCATTGCTACTGTTATGGATACTGCCTTTGCCGTTATCTTTTATCTTTTGGCTGACTTCTGGATTAAAATTTTTATTGTTGATCCCACAGTCATTGATCTTGGTTCCAGAATAATCCGCGCCTTTGCTATTGCTATGCCGTTTTTAGGTATGCAAATGGTTTTGATGAATATGTTTCAGGCTTTGGGTAAATCAATAGAATCATTAACGGTTTCTTTAGGCAGACAAGGCTTATTCTATATCCCTGCCCTCTTTATTTTCAGCAGTCTGTGGGGGTTTGACGGCTTTAAATTTGCCATGCCTTTCGGGGATATTGCCACTACACTCTTGGCTTTTATGCTCTTTTTGAGGATGCAGAAAAGCTTTGATTTTACTGTCACGGAGTTGTCGGGCCGGCAAGCACCTGCCCTTGACAGTCAAAATTAAATTCATTTAAATCTTCTCAGAAAGCTGTGGGTCTTGCCCGCAGCTTTCCCTCTTTAGAATCTGTGCCTTTGTATAAGAAAAGCTACGTACAGATATAATTTAAAGAGAAGACGGATGCTATTGACAGATAGTCTGTATCTTTCTATAATAAATGAGTGACCGACCGGTCGGTCACTCATTTATTACAAGCCAAAATTTACCGGGCGATGTCTGGGGATACAAGGAGGAATATCATGCTGGCAAAATTTAGTATCACACGCCCCTTTACAGTTTTAGTTGCTGTGGTTTTAGTTTTAATTTTAGGTGTAGTTTCTTTTGTCTACTTGCAGGTTGATTTGTTGCCAAATATTGACCTGCCTTATGTGGTAATTGTAACATCGTATCCCGGAGCCGGTCCGGAAGAAGTGGAAATGGTGGTGACAAAACCGCTGGAACAGGTAGTTGCCACCGTTAATAATATTAAAAATATCAATTCTATCTCCCGTGAGGGCGTATCAATCGTTATTTTAGAGTTTAACCAGGATGTAAATTTAGATTCGGCTACCATTGAGATTAACGGTAATTTGGAGTTAATCAAATCAGCATGGAGCGATGCTGTCAATACGCCCATGGTGCTTCGCCTGAATCCGGACATGCTGCCTATTATGATAGCTTCCGTTGATATTGAGGGCATGGAGATAGGCGAAATCTCACATTTTGTCACTGAAGAAATTGTACCGGAGCTTGAAAGTGTAA
This sequence comes from Bacillota bacterium, assembly GCA_012523945.1. Taxonomy (GTDB): domain Bacteria; phylum Bacillota; class Dethiobacteria; order Dethiobacterales; family Dethiobacteraceae; genus JAAYSO01. The sequence goes on along the minus strand of JAAYSO010000007.1, from coordinate 3,828 downwards.
ACGGTGTGGCTTCTGTAACAGGGGAAGGCCTGTTGGAAGAAGAAATTGAAGTTTTACTTAGCCAGGAAAAAATAGATGCCTTAAATGAAAAGATTTTAGAGGCTATCGATGGGGAATTGGCCCAATCACAGGAGCAATTGGAGGCGGCGCAACGGGAAATCGCCGCCGGTAAAGCCCAGTTGCAAGCAGAAAAGACTAAACGAAGCGCGGAAATAGCGGAGGGCGAAAAGTTAATAAACCAGGCGCTTTCTGAAATTGCTGCGGCGGAAAAAGCCATTTCTGCAGGGGAGCAAGAACTGCAGGCGGCAAAGACAAAGCTTGAGACCGTTTTGGCGGAACTTGGCAGCCACGAAGAAAGTTTGCGGGTACAAAAAGAAGCATTGCTGGCGACAGGGAAATTGACTGAGGAACAGCAGGCACAGTTAGCCATGTTGGATCAGCAGATGCAAGCTATTGCCGGGCAGAAAAAGGAAGCTGAAGCCGGACTGAATGAAGTTTTAGGACAGCTGCGGGAGCTAGAGGGGCAAAAAGCAGAGCTTAAGGCGCAAAAAACCGCGCTAAACAGTCAAAAGGAGCAGTTGCAGCAAGGCAAAACCCTTTTGGCGCAGGAAATGGAAAAGGCAGAAGCACAGCTTGTAGCCGGCGAGAAAGAATTAGCAAAAAGCCGGGAACAATTTGAAGCTGCCCGCCAGGAAGCATTTGCCCAAGCTGCCCTGGAGGGTGTTATTACCACGGAAATGATTTCCGGAATTATTGCCGCTCAAAACTTTACTATGCCGGCAGGTTATGTTTCCGAAAAAGATGCGGATTATTTAGTTAAGATTGGCGATAAACTTGAAAATATTGAGGAATTAAAAGGTTTATACCTCTTTGACACCCAGATCGATGGTATAGGCAAAATCTACCTGCAAGATGTGGCGGAGATTACCTACAAGGATAATGCCGGAGATTTATATGCTAAAGTTAACGGTAATGATGCCGTCATCCTGTTAATGCAAAAGCAAAGCAACTTTTCCACCACGGAAGTGGCCAGTGCCTTGCGGCAAAAAATTGCGCAATTGGAGCGGGAGCAGGAAGGATTAAATATAACTGCGCTGATGGACCAAGGGGTATATATTGAAATCGTTATTGATTCCGTTCTTAATAATTTGCTCTACGGCGGGATTCTTGCCATTCTGGTTTTAATTGTCTTCTTAAGAGATTTTAAACCTACATTAGTTATTGGTTTGTCCATACCCATCAGCGTGATTTTTGCCCTTGCCCTGATGTACTTTTCCGGCATTACCCTTAATGTTATTTCTTTGGCCGGTCTGGCTTTAGGTGTAGGCATGCTGGTAGATAACTCCATTGTGGTCTTTGAAAATATTTACCGTCTGAGAAATGACGGCTTGCCGGCAGTAACGGCAGCTTTAAAAGGGACTAATCAGGTGGCGGCTGCCATTACCTCATCAACTCTGACTACAGCCTGTGTATTTTTACCTTTTGTCTTTACAAAAGGGCTTACGCGGCAGCTGTTTTCTGATATGGGCTTAACTATTTGTTATTCTTTGTTGGCCAGTTTGATAGTAGCCGTTACTTTAGTTCCCACTCTCTCTTCAAGTTTGCTGAAACGCAATCAGCAAAAAGAGTATAAAAGCTACGCCCGCTTTACCGCTTTTTATGAGAAACTGTTGGTTTGGGCTTTAGACCATAAGGCGATTGTCATGGGAGCTGTTTCGGTTCTTTTTCTCGTTAGTGTCTATCTGGCTACAACCATGGGCACTTCATTTCTGCCTGATATGGATTCGCCTGAGATGTCTGTCAGTATAGAAATCCCTCAGGACAGCAACCAGGATTTACTTGAGCTTACTGATACAGTGATTGACCGCATTGCCAAGATTGAAGATATTGACACCATCGGGGCTTTTCAAGGTCAGGGTTTCATGTTAATGTCGGGCGAAGGTTCAGGCAAAACCATGTCTCTTTACTTGGTCTTAAAAGATAAGCGTACCATGAGCAATAAAGAAATTGCCGGAGAAATCAGGGCATTAACGCAGGATTTAGAAGCAGATATAGTTGTTAATGCCAACAATCTTGACCTTTCTGTTTTAGGTGGTTCCGGCATTGAAGTTATAATTAAAGGCCGTGACCTGGATACTCTGTATGAGATAGCAAACGATATTGCCGCTTTGGTGGAAGAAACTGAAGGTACCATTGATGTTTCCACCGGAAAAGATGAAGAATTAACGGAATTAAGAGTGATTGTGGATAAAAATAAAGCCATGGAACACGGATTAACTGTGGCTCAAATCTTTGGCCAGGTTAACAGCCAAATTGCCCGCGGCAAGACTGCCACCACTTTAACGGAAGCCAACTTTGATTATCCCGTCATTGTGGTGTCGGAAAAAACACGTAGCATCTCCCGGCAGGACGTGGCAAAGTTAGTGCTTACGGATCCTCAAAGCGGTGAGGAAGTGCAGCTAAAAGAGATTGCTGAAATTAAGGAAGCACCCAGTCCCCTGGCCATCCGCCGGGAAGGACAGGAGCGTTACATGTCCGTCCATGCCGGCATTGACGGTGAGCATAATATTGGCTTGGTAAGCAAGGATTTAGAAGAAAAACTGGAACAATACCGGGTGCCTGCCGGTTATAAAGTGGAAATTGCCGGGGAAATTGAATTAATTAATGAATCTTTACGTGACTTGGTCCTGGTGATAATTTTAGCCGTTATTTTTGTCTATTTAATTATGGTGGCACAATTCCAGTCACTCCTTTCGCCCTTTATTGTCATGTTTACCATTCCGTTAGCCTTTACAGGCGGCCTCCTGGCTCTGGCTCTTACAGGATACGATTTGAGCTTAATTGCTATGCTTGGCTTTTTAGTCTTAAGTGGTGTGGTGGTGAATAATGGTATTGTTTTCGTTGACTATACAAATCAATTACGTCAAGAGGGATTAAAGCTACGCCCGGCACTGATTGAAGCCGGAAAAACCCGCCTCAGACCGATTTTAATGACGGCCATTACAACTATCCTGGGGTTATCCACGCTGGCTTTCGGGGTGGGACCAGGTGCAGAAGTCTTACAGCCGCTGGCCATTGTGACGGTGGGCGGCCTGACTTACGCAACCGTTCTGACACTGTTTGTGGTGCCGGTAATGTATGCTATCTTACACCAAAAAAGAGTTGAGAAAGTGCTGCCGGAGGGAGAGGATTCTTAAAATGGGCTACACGGAAAAGGAAATCGCCATTTTTGACGGCGTGATCAAGCTCATTAAAAGCGGTATTGATCCCTATTTAATTAAAGTGCAGGAAATTGCCGCCGCTGCCAATGTGGGTAAAGGTACAATTTATGATTATTTTCGGACGAAAGAAGAAGCTATTTCCAAGGCAATCCTTTATAATCTGCAACATGAGATTGAAGCCGCCTATGCTCAGATCCAGGACAAGACAAGCTTTAAAGCCAAATTCGAGGCGTTACTGGATACCATCAGTGAGTTTTTTGACAATAATTCTTCAACTTTAAATTTATTGCTTGCGGCGGGTGGAATACAGGAGTTTTATAGTTATTTGCGCCATGAGCAGTTTAATCTGCGGCAAATAGCAGCTAAAGTTAAAACTATAGTTGAACATTTACTGCATTATGGTTATCAGGAAGGGGTACTGAACCTGCAGGAAAGCCCGTATTATCAGCAGATGGCACTGCACGGAGCTGTTTCCGGCTTTGTCCAGTATCTTGGCCAGAAAGAGCTGTACGCGCAATTAACTGTCGAGGAAGCAAAAAGTGTAGCTTATAAGTTACTGTTAAAGGCATTAAATTAATCTGCCAAAAAAGAGCGCAAACCTGAAACT
>JAAYSO010000064.1 GCA_012523945.1 Bacillota bacterium | reverse complement strand
CAGTTTCAATTCCTTATAGGTAGGCTACAAACCCGTTAAAGCACGATAAAATAAGGCTTTTTAATTTTGGCCGTTACTGAGAAACGGTCGAACTTAAAAAGCGGGAAATAGCGATTGGCCTTGATTTACAGGCTTTGTTATGGTTTTACGTTTGTCGTCGATCTCCAGGGGTTTTTGCACTATTGGCGGTCGACGACATTTTTTTGCAAGGAAATTTAAAAGCATGGTTTGGAAATAATGGCACATCTATATTGTTACTACCATTGTATGGGAAATCAATCTTTGCAGTCAATACCTTTTTGGATTGGTGGCGTGGGAAAAGAAACTCCAGATAGCAGTGAAGAAACTGAAAAGCTACATAAAGCGGGTATAAAAAGCTCTTGCGGGTTCAAACGCAAGAGCTTTTCCGATTAGTTATTTGAGTTGGTTTAATTCTGATGGTTTCCAGGCACCTTGGACGGATTTTTCTAAAATTAATTCATAGAGTGCCGGTTGATCGTTGTTGGTGCTTTGTAGTAGTACTTTGACCAGGTTGGCGTTTTGGGCAGTTGTGGCCAGGTGGTTGATGCCGCTGCGCCAAAATTGTATCTGGCCTATTTCTGTTGCTTCCGGTAAGAACCGGTCTGGAAACAGTTCACCTTTTTGGATGGCAGCGATTGTGCTTTCAATTATTACTTCTATTTCCTGGCGTTCAGGTGAAGCGGGGAAAGTGCTGAAACCTGTTACCAGCCAGTTTTCTTCAATTTTCACAAGTTCCAGGGCGTAGTCCAAGCTTTCCGTTTCCCCGCTGGGGGTTTTCAGTTCCACGCCGATGATGACGGAAGCGGTATCATTGGTAAAATTGGTTTCATGTTTTTTTAGTTTCATTTTCATCGTGTAGATGTGGATGGGACTGGGAATTTCCTGCCGGAAGAGCAGTTCCATATCTGTATAAGCCCACTGGTGCGGGTTATCAGTATTGGCAAAAAAGTTCTTTAAGCCCGTTTGGCTTCTGTCTCCTTTAAGCTGAAAATCATAAAGGGTTGCCATAGCACCCCGGAGGGTCTGATAGATTTGGTTTTTTTCATTTTCTGCCGGGGTTAAAGTGTCCGTATTTGCCGGCAGCAGTTTTTCAGCGGCAAAGTCTACCTGCTGCCAGCCGGGGCCATTTATATAACCGGTGGTACCGTCAGGCATGAGACTAATACTGGCGCCATGAACTTCAAACTTATGTTTTTGTTTCCCGTTACTGTCTACTAAATGCAAGTAAAAAAGATTATCCTTATAATCTTGTTTTTTCGTGGTAAAAGCAATTTTACCGTCTGTGACAAATTTAACATCATAAACATAATCTTTGGTCAGTTCAATTACCTCTTCCGGCGCATTAATATCTTTTACATAGTAAAGGCCAAAGCCTTGATCACCTACTGCCACCAGTGCCCTTTGGTAGGAATCCCTGAATCTTCCCGGGATCACGTTCTTTACCACATCGCCGTGTTTTTCTAAAATAACAGTGTTAATGCCGCCGGTGACTAAATCCCACTGGGTGCCGTAGTAATAATTGGCATCCAATCTTCCTTTAAAATAAGATTCTTCCCTGGTGCCGTAGGCTTCTGTAACTTTCAATGAATCCAGGTAATAAATGCTGCCGTTAGACAGCTCAGGCTGTTCGGAATACAGTTTATTGTCATTGGTTGGTGACCAAAAGAAATTAATGATTGTCTCCTGAGACAGTTTATCTTCCATAATAAGTTTTTCTTTTTGTACATCATAGATGGTCAGCCTGCCACCGCCGCCAAAGGCAACTTTGTCCCCGCTGTTATTCCATAAAGTCTTGGTGACAAAGGGAATATTGGTGGCCACAATTTTTTGTTCCGCCGTTTCCAGGTTTTCGCAAATAATTCGCACACGGTCTTCCGGGTCCCCCATGATTACTTGTTCCGTTTCAACCAGTTCCAGCCGCTCCATAAAATAGATTTCCTGTCCATCGGGGGAAACTGTCAAAAAAATTTTACCCGGTTCTCTTTGCGCCCAAAAATCATTATCATATTTTTGAAAAGGAATTCTGCCCTCGATTTGTAAAATATCGTCTGTATGTTCTTTTAAAGAGTCGCTTTCTTTCACTATATAAACTTGGCCTTCTTTAATGTCCCGGTGTTGGCATCCCACAAGGAACAGTAAAAATAGTATGCATATAAAAAGTATAGTTTTCTTCATCTGCGTCCCTTCTTCCCGGCCAGAAAGTGAGCAAATAGTTTGATTATCACTGGTGCTGATAAAACTATATCGTATTTTCCTTCTTCCCTGCAAGTGCGCCTCTAGGGCTTGTGAGGAAATTAACAGGAATTAAGCCGGGACAAAGCGAAGTTATCTAACAGGTTTCGGGCTTGGGCAGAACATTCTTTGTTTACGGAGTGAATACTAATGGCAAAAATTCTGATCATTGAAGATGAAGAACCAATTAGGGAATTGGTCAAGTTAAACCTGGAAATGGCCGGTTATGAAACTTTAGTAGCAGCGGACGGACAAGAAGGTCTTACTCTGATCGAAAGCCATGATATTGACTTAATAATTTTGGACATTATGCTTCCCAAGCTGGATGGATATGAACTGATGCCTACCATTAACAAAAAAAATATCCCCACCATTATGCTGACGGCAAAGGACGGTTTAATGGATAAAGTAAAAGGTTTGGAAATGGGGGCAGATGACTACATAACAAAACCTTTTGAAGCTATTGAATTATTGGCCCGGGTTAAATCCGTTTTAAGAAGGACCGGTAAAGAAAAAGCAAATATTACTTTTGATGATATAGAGATTTTTCTTGACCAGCGCAAAGTTTTAAAAGGCGGCCAAGAAGTGGAGCTAACTTACAAAGAATTTAGTTTGCTGCAGATATTAGTGGAAAACAGGGGCGTAGCCATGTCAAGGGAAAAACTTTTAGAAATTGTGTGGGGTTACGATTTTCCCGGCAACACCAGAACTGTTGATATGCATATTCAAAGGTTGAGAAATAAATTAGGTACCGATAGAATTAAGACTATCTACAAGGTAGGCTACCGCCTGGAGGCTTAAGAGCATGAAATTCGGTTGGAAAATATTTTTCTTGTGCATGGGAATATATATTATTTCCTTAACTGTCACAGGCGTTGTCGTGACGGAAAACACCTATAACAGCCTGCTGAAAAAAGAAGTGGCCCGGGCAGTGGAGGAAGAAAGTAACCTGCATTCAACTTTACTTTTGTACTTGCGCAATAACCAGCGGATTGTCCAGGAAAAAGTTGCATTGAGAAATTATAGTAGAAGCATTGTGGATACCGTGAAAAATGACGGCAACTACCTGGAAATTTATGATGACAAGTTAAATCTTTTGGCCACCAATGCCCCCAGAACCTGGTATTATCCGCGCCAGGAGTTGGAAGTGGCGCTACAAGGACAAAAAAACTTTGTTTTAAGAAAAGATGATGAAGGCTTTTATTTATTTGTTTCCAATGTTCTCAAATTGGAAGAAGAAAAAATTGTCCTCTCCTTAATTAAAAATATTACGCATGTGGAAAACCACCGGCGGGAACAATATTTGTTTTTTCTCCGCACCGGCCTTATTGGTTTGGGCTTTGTGGCTGTCATCACCTGGCTTTTAAGCACTTTACTCTTAAAGCCTTTGCGCAATTTAACCTTGGCGGCACAAAAAATTGCCTCCGGCGATATCACCGTAAGAACCAATATAAAAAGAAAAGACGAAGTAGGGATTTTAGCCGCACAATTTGACCTCATGGCTGATAATATCGAGCAAAAAATTACCCAGTTAGAAGAAGAGGGCCAGCGACAGCAGCGCTTCATTGATAATTTAACCCATGAACTGCGCACCCCGCTGACCTCCATTATTGGTTATGCCGATTATTTACAAAAGGCTGCCTATGACCCGGAGGTACTTAAAAAAGGCTTGCGCTATATTTACGAGGAAGGAAAACGCCTGCTTAATGTTTCCAAAACTTTAACCAACATGATTCTTATTCGGGAAAAACCTTTGCGGCGGGAAAAAGCAGCCGTTATACCGCTTTTACATGAAGTGAAAAAGATTATGCATATTAAAGCACAAAAAAATGAAATTGTTTTAGAGGTTGCGGGACAAGACGTTACGCTTAATTTGGATAAAGAACTTTTTAAAGTAGCCCTTTGTAACCTGGTGGATAACGCCAT
>JAAYSO010000063.1 GCA_012523945.1 Bacillota bacterium | reverse complement strand
GGGTTAAAGGAATCAGGCATTGCCAGACTGGCGGCGGCAGCTTATGAATTACTGCAGCTGATTTCCTTTTTTACCGTGGGCGATGATGAAGTACGAGCCTGGACCATACACAAAGAAACTCCGGCACGAAAAGCAGCCGGAAAAATCCACTCCGACATTGAACGCGGTTTTATCCGGGCAGAAGTTATTGGCTTTGAGGAATTCATGGCTTTGGGCGGATCGCTAAAGACAGCACGGGAACAGGGCAAGTTGCGTCTTGAAGGCAAAGATTATCTTGTCTGTGACGGCGATATTATAAATTTCCGTTTTAATGTATAAAGGAAAATTTATTAACAAATAAAATACTTTTACAAGGGAGCTGGAGCAAATGGATTATGTACGCGTTTTTGTGGAAGTACCTAAAGGCTCGAGAAACAAGTATGAATTTAATAAAACCACAGGACGCTTTCTGCTTGACCGCATGCTCTTTTCTTCAGTGCATTATCCGGCAGATTACGGGTTTATTCCGGAGACACTGGCAGAAGACGGTGATGAGCTGGATGCCCTGGTTTTAGCAGGCGACCCTACTTTCCCGGGTTGCGAAATTCGTGCTGTCCCTGTTGCCGTCCTGGAAATGTGGGATGAGAAAGGAAAAGATGAAAAAATTATTTGTGTTTCTTATCGTGATCCCATGTGGGGCTGGATCACCGAATATGATCACTTGCCGCCAAATTTAACGCGGGAAATCTCGCATTTTTTCCAAATCTATAAGGACCTGGAAGAAAAAGAAGTAAAAATTGGCGATTGGTACGGCAAAGAAAAAGCCTGGGAAGTAATTCGCAATTCCCAGAAACGCTACATTAACCGTAAAGAAATCTAATCTAAATTAAACTAAACAATATCCATCTAAGGGTAGATAGGGGTTATTAAGAAAAAAGCTTCCAAGTAATTTTCTCCTTGGAAGCTTTTTTGCGTGCATTTATATTTTATGATACCAGTTCCAGAGTCTCCCTGGCTATCATTAATTCTTCATTGGTGGGAATCACAAAAACTTTTACTTTAGAATCACTGGTGGAGATTTCTCCCTCTTTACCTATGTGCTGCTCATTTTTCGCTTCATCCAGTTTGATGCCCAAAAACTCCAAACCGGCGCAAGCATAACTGCGAACCAAGGGAGAATTTTCGCCAATACCGGCAGTAAAAACAATGCAATCTACTCCGCTCATGGCGGCTGCATAAGCTCCAATGTATTTTTTCACATCATAGCTGAAAACATCAAGAGCTAATTTCGCTCGTTTATTACCTTCGTCTTTGGCTTTTTCCAAATCTCTGAAATCACTGCTGATTCCGGAAATCCCCAAAACACCTGATTCTTTGTTGAGATAGTTAATAACTTCGGCCGCTGTAATATTCTTCTTTTCTGCCAAGTATGTGATGATGGCAGGATCCACATTCCCGCATCTGGTTCCCATAGGCAGGCCTTCCAGAGGGGTAAAGCCCATACTTGTATCCACTGACTTTCCGTTTTTTACTGCGGCAATGCTGGAGCCATTACCTAAATGACAAGTAATTATTTTTAAATCTTGATACGATGCGTCCATAAGTTTAGCTGCCCGGCGCGACACAAACTTATGAGAGGTACCGTGGAAACCATAGCGCCTGACACCATAATCTTCATAATCAGAGTAGGGTACTGCATACAAAAAGGCTTTTTCAGGCATGGACTGGTGGAAAGCCGTATCAAATACTGCCACCATGGGGGTACCCGGCATCACTTTTTTGCATGCCTTGATACCCATAATGTTGGCCGGGTTATGCAAAGGCGCCAGCTCCACATTTGCTTCTATAGCCTGCATTACTTCTTCGTTAATCACGGCCGACTCGGAAAACTTTTCTCCGCCGTGAACGACTCTGTGTCCCACTGCACCAATTTCACTCATATCGCTGATTACCCCGTATTCGGGATTGATCAGTGCATCTATCACCATTTTGATGGCATCAGTATGATCTTTAAATTCTGCCATAATTTCTACTTTTTCGCCATTACCAGGTTGGTGCGTCAGCATGGAATCTTCAATGCCAATCCGTTCGGCTAACCCTTTAGCAATGACATCTTCATTTTCCATGTTTATTAATTGATATTTTAGCGAAGAACTCCCCGCGTTAATAACTAAAACATTCATCTTTATCTCTCCTTCTATTCAGCCTGAACCGCTGTAATTGCCACCACATCGACAACATCATCTACACTGCAGCCCCGGGACAAATCATTAACCGGCTTTGCCAGTCCCTGACAAATTGGACCTACAGCTTTGGCATTGGCTAATCTTTGTACCAGTTTGTAGCCGATATTACCGGCTTGCAAATCCGGAAAAACCAAAACATTTGCCCTGCCTGCCACCGGGCTGCCGGGAGATTTTAGTTGTCCCACCGACTCCACTAAAGCCGCGTCAGCCTGCAATTCACCGTCAATCATTAATTCCGGATCAATTTCTTTGGCCAGGCCGGTTGCTTCTACCACCTTATCAACCAGTTCGTGTTTAGCACTGCCTTTGGTTGAGAAGGAAAGCATGGCAACCTTGGGCTCCATTCCTGTCAGCGCCCTGGCTGTCTGTGCCGATGCAACGGCAATGGCAGCCAGTTGAGAAGCATCAGGATTAGGATTAACGGCACAATCGGCAAAGATAAAGACACCGTCATCCCCGTAAGTTTTCTCCGGCAATTCCATAATAAAGGAACCGGAAACAACGGAAATACCGGGTGCCGTTTTAATAATTTGCAAAGCCGGTCGCAAAACATCTCCGGTGGTATTAATGGCACCGGCCACCATTCCGTCAACATCACCCATTTTAACCATCATCGCACCCAGGTATAATGGGTTCTTAAGGGTTTGGCGGGCTAATTCCGGCGTCATTCCTTTATGTTTCCGCAACTCCACCAATTGTTCCACATAGGCTTCCGTTTTATTATAGTTCTCCGGATCAACAATGTTAACCTGCGACAAATCAAGATCTCCCGCTGTTTCTTTTATTTTTTCCGGAGCGCCAATGAGAACAATTTTGGCTAAACCTTTTTGGGTAATAATGGCGGCGGCCTGAATTATTCTTTCTTCCGTACCTTCAGGCAAGACAATAGTTTTGTCAAGTTTTTTCGCTTTTTCAGCTATTTTTTGCATGATGCCCATTTTAAATCCCCTCCTTAGTGTATAGATAAAAAGCGCATGCAAATTTTCACACAGAAAACATGCCGCCAGTGGCGGCACTTTGCATCTTGTTAAAACCCTCCCCGCTTATTTTAACAATCTGCCGGCAGCAGCAACAAACATCCTATGTACGTGAAGATAATCACAAATAAGCTCCCATAAATACCGTATTGAATTGCCGACAACTTACTGCTGCCTACTTCAAAATTCTACAAATAACAGCAAAATCCTTCTCCAAAACTATTTCCAGAATATTTATTTAAATCTCAACTTCCGCCAGCCAAGAACGCAATAATTCTATTTCTTCGCTATACTGTTTATAATCATCCACAGGGGTTTCCAAAATCATGGGCAGCTCTCTGAAACAGGGATGTGTAATGAAGTTTAACATTCCTTCTTTGCCCAAGTATCCCTGGCCAATACGGGCATGCCTGTCTTTAAAAGAACCCGGTGGCATTTTGGAATCATTTAAATGAATGGCACCAATCCGCTCTATCCCGATTGTTTCTGAAATTACCTTTACTAAACGTTCAACTTCACTTTTTTGTAAAAAATCAAAACCAATACCCGTCAGATGGCATGTATCCAAACAAACACCCAGTCTTTCCGGATAATCCAGCCTGTCCAAAATTTCTGCCACATCTTGCAGGGAACCAATTTCCGTTCCCTGTCCGGCCATTGTTTCCAAAAGCAGTGTAACTTGACCGTCCTCCGGTAAAAATACTTCTTGCAGGCAGGCAATAATTCTTGCGATGCCTTTCTCCCTGCCGGAACCTGTATGGGAACCGGGATGAATAACTACATATTCAGCTCCGATGGCTTCCATCCGCTTTAAATCTTCGGCAATCACCATTTTGGCAAAAGCATAGGGCCTGCTCTTGGGGGAGGCCATATTCACCGTATAGGGCAAATGACCAATAATGGGATGTAAATCCAAGGGGTCGCGTATTTCTTGCCACTTTTCTATTTCCTCCGCAGAAATCTGCCGGGCAGCTCCTCCGCGGGGATTCCTGGTAAAAAACTGAAATGTATTGGCTTTAATTTCTTCTGCAGTTTTAGCAGCATTTTCCAAACCTTTTGCGATAGAAAGATGAGCTCCAAGCCGCATTCATTTCCCCCCTCCCTTTATTTATAACATATTAACCGGCATAATAACAGCAAAACTAAAAGGATGATAAAAGCTCCCTTACAGGAGCTCAGACAGAATTATTTACCTTTTTTCAGGCGCCGGGCCATAATTCCTCCCACACGCCCTGTTTCCCGTGCCGTTAAGTTTTCCCAACCCAACTTTCTCACTTTATCCCCCAGTCCCAGTTCTTCGGCGATTTCCAATTTCATTTTTTCCAGCTCCAGTTCTTCAGGAGTCATTTTTTCCGGCTTTTTTTTATATTTCGCCATCACTACCTCCTTGAGCAAAAAACTTCATTTGCTTTCTAGTATTACTCAAACCGGTTAAGATATTCTGGGACAGGCAAAATATTCATTTAAGCTAGTGAAGAATCCGGCTAAAAGTTGTAAAATAGTAAGCGGTAGCACTTATTTGCAATAAAATTTTTATGGAGGCAGATATGAGAAATATACTACGTCTAGTTATGATAGCCAGACCTTACTGGTGGCTGCTTATTATTACCGGTCTCAGCTTAATTGTCATTACAGCATTAAATTTAACGGCACCTTATCTTGTCATGCAGTTGACCGGTATTTTGACACAGCTGGATCAAAGCGGTGCCATGCTGAAGATTCGGAATCTGACATTGATTTTAATTGGCGTTTATGTCGGTCGTGCAGTTTTCTCTTATTTTTACAGTTATGTAAGCCACGTGGCAGCCTGGCATTTGGTTGCCGACATGCGGGTTAAAGTTTATAATCATCTGCAAAAACTCTCTCTGAAATATTATCATGACAAACAAACCGGGCAATTAATGTCACGCGCCACCAACGATACAGCCACCTTTGAAGTCTTAATCGCCCACGCCGTTCCCGATTTAGTAACCAATATTCTCATTCTGATCAGTGTGACTATAATTTTAATTATCATTCATCCTACGCTGGCTTTACTGACTATGATTCCCATCCCGCTTCTCGTCTACAGCAGTATCTTTTTCATGAAAAAAGTGCTTCCTCATTTCCGGAAAGCACAGAGCAGTTTGGCAGAATTAAATGCTGTTCTGCAGGATAATCTATCCGGCATGCGTGAAATCCAAGTTTTTAATCAGCAAAGCCGGGAAAAAAGCCGGGTAGAAAACAGGGCAAGAAATTATACAACCGCCATTTTACGCGGTTTACATTTAAGTGCCATCTACCATCCGGCCGTGGAAGCTTTAACTGCCTTTGGGACGGTTATTGTAGTAGGTTTTGGCGGCTACCTGGCTCTCAACGGCATCTTAAATGTATCCGACATCATTGGTTTTATTCTCTATTTAAACTTGTTTTATCAGCCCATCGGCATGCTGGCCCGGGTTACTGAAGACCTGCAACAGGCCATTGCCGGGGCAGACCGTGTTTTTGAAATTCTTGATACAGATCCTGACATAAAAGACGCGCCTGGTGCCGTCAATCTTAAAAATTGTGCAGGTAATGTCAGATTTGAACATGTCTGTTTTCACTATGAAGAAGATAAACCGGTATTGCACGACATTAGCTTTACAGCTAAAGCCGGCCAGATGATTGCTTTAGTGGGTCCCACCGGGGTCGGCAAAACCACCATTATCAACTTAATTGCCCGCTTCTATGATCCTGTTGCCGGCAATATTTACCTGGATGATTATAATCTCAAGGATCTTACCTTGTCTTCACTGAGAAACCAAATCAGCATAGTGCTACAAGACGTCTTTTTATTTCATGGTAATGTGGCTGAAAATATTGCCTACGGCTTAAAAAACGCTTCTCAGGATGAAATTATTCATGCTGCCAAAATTGCCAAAGCCCATGATTTTATCTGTGAGCTGCCTCAAGGCTACAATACCATTATTGGCGAACGCGGTGTTAAACTCTCCGGCGGGCAAAAACAACGTATTGCCATCGCCCGGGCAGTGCTGCGCAATACACCCATTTTAATTTTAGATGAAGCTACTGCCTCCGTTGATGTGGAAACCGAGGCGGATATCCAGGCCTCCATCCAAGCTTTGGCAGGGCAAAGGACAATTTTTGTCATTGCTCACCGCCTGTCCACGGTGAAACAGGCAGACCAGATCCTGGTTCTTGAGGACGGTCGTATTGTGGAACAGGGCACCCATGAGCAATTATTACAAAAAGACGGTTTGTACCGGGATTTATGCGAAATTCAATTCCAGTCATTTGCCGTTTAAGTTTTTAATTGGACCAGTTCTGAAGCAATTTTGGCGGCCAGCCGGGCATTTTCGATGAGCAAAGTTTTGTTGACTGCCAACGTGCGGCCCCCGGATTTAGCTGCCAAACCTTTTAAAAGCTCCGGTGTCACGTCCTGACCGCTGATTTGCCTATCTTGCACTTCACTCTCTACAGCAGCAATCAGTGCCATTAATTCATTATAAGGAATTTGTGCTGCCGGCGGAACCGGATTACAGATCAGCATGGCGGCTAATAGTCCCAGTCCATCACGGGCCCTGGCTGCAGCCGCCACTTCTTGAGGGGTGCAAAGTTCCAGGGCTAATTTATACGGGGATGAAGAGGCATAAAATGCCGGAAAAGTTTTTGTCTTGTACCCGGCCACAGTGATGCCCATGGTTTCCAGATATTCCAGTGTCAGTCCTAAATCCAGGATGGCTTTGGCTCCGGAAGCAACCACGGTAAGCGGTGTACGCGCCAGCACAGTAAGATCGGCAGAAATATCAAATGTCTGGGCCGCGCCGCGGTGCACACCGCCAATACCGCCGGTGGCAAGCACACGCAGGCCATAGCGGTGGGCCAAATATGCTGTTGCCGCCACAGTGGTGCCACCGCTTAATTTTTTGGCAACTACAACAGGCAGCTCCCGCAGGCCTATTTTTACAGCTTCTTTTTCCGCCAATTCCTGTAGCTGTGCCTGTGTCATGCCAATAATAATTTCACCCTGCAGGACACCAATGGTGCAGGGCACAGCACCAACTGCAGCCACAGCTTCTTCCATGGCCAGAACTGTTTCCAGGTTTAAAGGTTTTGGCAAACCGTGTGTTAACACTGCTGTTTCTAAAGCAACAAGCGGTTTGTGTTCCCTGAGAGCAAAAATAATCTGGTCGTTAATTTTAAGCATAAATTTACTCCTTTTTTAGTTTACTGCTGATGAAATAAACCGGAGACAAAAATAACCCTCAAAAGGGTTATTTTTGACCTTAAAATTCCAAAGGCAACTCCCGATCGCGTTCTTTTTCGCTTAGGATTTCTGTAATAAATAAATGGCCTGTTTCCGCCAAATTTATATCAAAAGGAGGATCATAATATCCTCCGCCTCCATCCTTACAGATTCTTACCACCGGCTGGAAGGGACGACCTTTATGATTTTTGACAACTAAACCAAGATCACCGTTATTTAAACGCAAAGCCGTCCCCAGCGGATATACGGCAATATGATCAAGGAAGGTACGTAACATTTCAGCATCATACGCTCTTTTAAAACTCATAATTAGCTCTATGGCTTTAAAAGAAGGCAAAGCTTTTCTGTACGGCCGGTCTGCCGTCAGGGCATCATAAACATCAACAATCATCACCAGGCGTGAATATTGATGAATTTCTTCCTTTTGCAACTGGTAAGGATAACCGGAGCCGTCACAGCGCTCATGATGTTGCAGCGCAATCTTAATACTGTTTGCGGAGATATTATCCTGTTCACTTAAGATGTCAAAACCAAAAAGGGGATGTCTTTTAATTTGATCGAATTCAGCCGGTGTTAAGCTGCCCTTTTTCTTTAAAATAGTTTCATCGACCCATAATTTTCCCACATCATGTAAAAGTGCTCCCACCGCCACTTCCTTTAGTGCGCTGCGCGAAAGCTGCAAACCGGAAGCTACAAGTAAAGACAAGATGCACACATTTACAGAATGGGTAAATGTATAATCATCAGTAAAGCGGATATTATCTAAATTATAAACTATATCCCTGTTGGCCAAAACTTCCTCGACCAGCTTTTCCACCGTATTGAAAAAACCGCTGTCAACCAGCTGCCCGTAATCCAGGCCGTTTGCTTTAAGGCCG